>CBFGXR010000340.1:0-2683 GCA_965652675.1 uncultured Castellaniella sp. | reverse complement strand
CGTCGCCCTGCGCCCGCGGGACGCGGCCGCGTCCCCGGCCGGCCACGCCTGGCATTACGACAAGCGCCACCTGGTGCCCTTCGGCGAGTTCATCCCGCCCGGCTTCCACTGGTTCGTGCGCGCGCTGCGGATCCCCCTGGGCGACTTCGACCGGGGGCCGGAGCGCCAGCCGCCGCTGGCGGTCGGCGACCAGTTCCTGGCCGTCGACATCTGCTACGAGGACACGTTCGGCGAGGAGATCGCCGCCACGGTGGCGCCCGACGGTCCCGACGCGCCGGGCGCCAGCATCCTGGCGAACCTGAGCAACCTGGCCTGGTTCGGCGATGGCTGGGCGCTGCGCCAGCACCTGTGGATCGCCCGCATGCGGGCCCTGGAGACCGCGCGCCCCGTGGTGCGCGCCACCAACACCGGCGCCACCGCCGTCATCGACGCCCGGGGCCAGGTGCTGGGCGCGCTCGAACCGAACCGGCCGGGCGTCCTGGACGCCGAGGTCCAGGGCACCCAGGGGCTGACGCCCTACGTGCGCTGGGGCAACGCGCCGATCTTGATCTGGACGCTGCTGGGCCTGCTGCTGGCCGTCCTGACGCGGCGCTACCCGGCCTGACCCCGCAGCCCCCGCTCGAACGCTTCCTGGTCCAGGGGCTCGTCGAACCAGTAGCCCTGGCCCTCGTCGCAGCCCGCGTCGCGCAGCAGTTCGTATTGGGCCTGGCGGGTGATGCCTTCGGCGGTCACCCGCAGACCCAGCCGGTGCGCCAGGGTGATGATGGCTTCGCTGACCATGGGGGCATGCTGGCCGTCCAGCAGCCGCTCGGTCGTCGCGCGCTCGAGCTTGAGGGTCTCGAACGGCAGCTCGTGCACCGCCAGCAGGGCCGGCATGCCGATCGACACGGCGCCGACGCTGAAGCGCAGCCCGGAGTCGTGCAGGCGCCGCAGCCTGTCCCGCGCCTGGGGATCCTCGGTCATGAGCATCTGTTCGCTGAGTTCCAGCACCAGGCAGTCGGGGGGCAGGCCCAGCGCGTCGAACAGCCCGAAGACGACGTCCAGGCCGGCGTCCTCGAGACCCAGCTGGCCGGGCGAAACGTTGATCGTCAGGCGCAGGTCCGGCGCCAGGTCCTCGCGCCAGCGGGCCAGCTGGCGGATCGCCTCGCGGAACACCCAGTCGCCCAGCGGCCGGATCAGCAGGCGTTCCTCGGCGAAGGGAATGAAGTCCGCGGGGGCGATCACGCCGAATTCCGGATGCCGCCAGCGCAGCAGGACCTCGGCCTGGACGATGCGCCCCGTCCGGAACGCATGGATCGGCTGGAACAGCAGGAAGAACTGCGCATCCTCGATGGCCTGCGGCAAGGCGTACATCAGGTCGCGCTGCATGCGCGCGCGCTCGCGCATGCTCCGGTCGAAATAGTGATAGCAGTTCCGGCCTGAATCCTTGGCGACGTACATCGCCATGTCCACGTGGCGCATCAGGGCCTCGGCGTCCTCGGCGTCCTGGGGATACAGCGCCACTCCCAGGCTGGCCGAGATCCGCAGGGGATCGCCGCCCAGGCGGTACGGTTCCGTGATCCGGTCGAGGATCGCGCGGCACAGCGCGTCGATCCGCGCCTTGTCGGCCGTGTCGCTCAGGATGACGACGAATTCGTCCCCCCCGAGGCGCGCCACGAAACTGGTCTCCGGAGTGGCGCAATCCTGCAGGCGGCGGGCAACCTCGACCAGCAGCCGGTCGCCCGTGGCATGGCCCATGGAATCGTTGATTTCCTTGAACAGGTCCAGGTCCAGGAACAGCAGCGCCAGGGCCTGTCCGGACTGATCCGCGGACTGGACGGCGGCCCGCAGGCGTTCGTTGAAATACTGGCGGTTCGGCAGGCCGGTCAGGGGATCGTGATGCGCCTGGTTCCAGATCTGGGCCTCGATCTGCTTTTTCTGGGTCACGTCGCTGAGCATCGCCACCCGGCAATTGACCGAACCGTCGTGGTTCCAGGCGG
Source organism: uncultured Castellaniella sp. (assembly GCA_965652675.1). Classification (GTDB taxonomy): domain Bacteria; phylum Pseudomonadota; class Gammaproteobacteria; order Burkholderiales; family Burkholderiaceae_B; genus Castellaniella. Next base: position 704 of record CBFGXR010000340.1, on the reverse strand, counting down.
TGTCCATGACCACGCGCTCGGCGTAGTCCTCGCCCGACTTGCGCTGGCCCCAGTATTCGCCTTCCCAGCGGCCCTGGGTATTGATGGCGTGCCACATCTCGTCGTAGAAATCGCGGTTGTGGCGGCCGGGCCGCAGCAGGGGCAGCAGTTCGCCGGCGATCTCGTCGGGCCAGAAGCCCGTCATCCGCGAATAGGCGGGATTGACGTCGATGACCACGCCGGCCGAATCCGTGATGGCGATGGCCTCGCTGCTGTTCTCGTAGGCGATGGCGGCCAGCTGGGCCGAGGATTCGGCCTGCTTGCGCTCGGTGATGTCCTGGACGATCCCGATGATGGAGACCTGCTCGCCCACCCGCACGGTCGAGCTGAAGACTTCGATGTCGATTTCCGAGCCGTCCTTGCGGCGGCCGTGGCGCTCGAAACGCAGCGTGCCGTCGCGCCGGCTCTGGCTGGCCTTGATCGATTCGGCCATCAGGAAGCGCTCGCGCGGCACCACGATGCTCAGCAGCGTCATGGCGTCCACCATCTCGCGCGGCTCGTAGCCGAAGATCTCGGCCATCTTGTGGCTGACGAAGGTGAAGCGCTCGTTCTCGACCAGGAAGATCCCCACGATGGAATTCGACGCCAGGCCCTGGAAAATGGTGTCGGCCCGCAGCAATCCCGCCTGGTCCTCGCGCATCTTGGCCAGCAGGTCGTCGATCTGC
>CBFGXR010000339.1:0-2689 GCA_965652675.1 uncultured Castellaniella sp. | reverse complement strand
GACCGGGCGGAACTCGCTGTCGCCCTTCATGATCATGCCCGCGTCCGGCCCGGTGACCTTCAGCCAGGGCGCCCGCGCGGGGTCCAGCGCATGGGCCTGCTCGCGGGAGATCGCCGGAAAAATGTGCGCGTGGATGTCTATCATGTCGATGGCCTTTCGTGTGTCTCGTTCAGCGTTCAGAAGTCCCGGACGCCGGAATGGCGCAGCTGTTCGTGCCAGACGCGGTAGTCCTTGCCCGGGTGCTGGGTGCCGCAGCCCGGGCAGACGCGCTCCTCGTCCTTCAGGGCGTAGAACCGGTCGTAGACCTTGGGCAGGTCGTCCACCAGGCTTTCCAGCTGCTGCGTGGCCTTCCAGACCTCGGTGCCGCAATGGGCGCAATGCCATTGCAGGCTGTCCTGCTTGCCCTGAGGGCGGGGCAGCTCGATCAGCAGGCACAGGCCATTGGGATCGGGGCGCTGCGGCGAATGGATCAGGTGCGGCGGCTGCAGGAAGATGTCGCCTTCCTTCAGGTCGATGCGCTCGAAGCGCCCGCGGTCCCAGACGACCAGGAAGGCCTCGCCGCGCAGCTGGTAGAAGATTTCCTCGGTCGGGTTGTCGTGGAAGTCGGTGCGCTGGTTGCCGCCGCCCACCATGTTGATGATGTAGTTGCCGTCGGGAAAGATCGCCGCGTTGCACACCGGCGGCTTCAGCCGGTCGCGATGGTCGTCCACCCACCGCATCAGATTCTTGGGCAAGCCGTACTTGGCATCCATGTCTGTCTCCTTGTCGTGTGCCGGCGCCTGTCTGCGGCGCCGATCGTCGTGTCCGGCCCGGTGTCAGGCGGCCGGCGGCCTGTAGGCGATGGCCTTGATCTCGATCCGCAAGTGCGGGTGCGGCAGCTGATGGACCGCCACCGTGGTGCGCGCCGGGCCCTCGAAACCGAAATATTCGCCGTAGACCTCGTTGTAGCCGGCGAAGTCCCCCATATCGACCAGATAGGCGCTGATCTCGACCACGTCCTCCAGGCCGGCGCCGACGCTGGCCAGGATGTCGCGGATGTTCTCGATCACGGCGCGGGTCTGCGCGCGGATGTCCATGCGCACGGCGCCCATGGCGTCCACGGTTTCCACGCCGGCCAGGGTGTTGTCGGCGCGGCGGGAACTGGTGCCCGAGACGAACAGGAAGTCGCCCGCGCGCTTCACGTGGGGGAATTTCCCGCGCGGCGTGGCCTTGCCCGAAACGACCTTGGCGGATGCTGTGCTCATGGGATGCTCTCCTGTGGGGCTGTCCTGCATGTCTGCGGGCCGCAATGGCTCAGACCTTGACGCAGATGTTGGTGATCTCGGAATAGAAGTCCAGGGAATGGCGCCCGCCCTCGCGGCCGATGCCGGACTGGCGCACGCCGCCGAAGGGGGTGCGCAGGTCGCGCAGATACCAGGTATTGACCCAGACCAGGCCGCTGCGCATGCGCGGCGCCACCCGGTGCGCGCGCGACAGATTCTGCGTCCAGATCGCGGTGGCCAGCCCGTAGTCGGAATCGTTGGCGCGGGCGACGGCCTCGTCCTCCGTGTCGAACGGCGCCACGTGGCAGACGGGTCCGAAGATTTCCTCGCGCAGGCAGCGGGCGTCGTCCGGCAGGCCGGTCCAGATCGTCGGCCGGACCCAGAACCCCTGGTCGCGCGCATCGCCGAAGACGGGCGCCTCGCCGCCGGTGACGACGGTGGCGCCTTCCTGGCGGGCCAGCTCGAAATAGGACACCACCTTGGCCTGGTGCTTGCCGGAGATCATCGGTCCGATGTCGGCGGCCGGATCGTCCGGGAATCCCAGCACCAGGGCTTCGGTGCGCGCCTTCAGCGCCGCCACGAAACGGTCGAAGATCGGCCGCTGCACCAGCACCCGCTCGCTGCACAGGCAGACCTGGCCCGAATTGGTGAAGCTGGACTTCACGACCCCGTCCACGGCGGCCTCGAAGTCCGCGTCCTCGAAGACGATGGCGGCGTTCTTGCCGCCCAGCTCGAAGGACACGTCCTTCACGCCGTCGGCCACGGTCTTCATGATGTGCGCCCCGGTGGCCGACGCGCCGGTGAAGGTCACGGCGTCGATGTCCGGATGGCCGATCATGGCCTGGCCGGCGGACTGGCCGCCAAAACCCTGCAGCACGTTGAAGGCGCCCGCCGGAAAGCCGATCTCGTGCGCCACCCGCGCCAGCAAAAAGGCGGACGACGGGGTTTCCTCGGACGGCTTGGCCACCACCGCGTTGCCCAGCGCCAGGGCCGGCGCGACTTTCCAGCTGAACAGCAGGACCGGCAGGTTCCAGGGGGAGATCGCCACGACCACGCCCAGGGGCTTGCGCACGGTGTAGTTCAGCGCCCGGCCGCCGTCGGCGGTCACGGTCTCGAAGCATTCCGTGTGGGCCTGGCGGACCAGATCGGCGAAGAAACGGAAATTGGCGATGGCGCGCGGCACGTCCAGCGTCCGGGCCTGGCGCACGGTGCGGCCCGTGTCCCGGACCTCGGCCTCGACGAATGCGTCGAAGCGGCGCTCGATGCCGTCGGCCAGCTTGCGCAGCCAGTCGGAGCGCTCGGTCGGGCCGCACCGCCCCCAGTCGCCCGCCAGGGCTTCCCGGGCGGCCCGCACCGCCAGATCCACTTCCTCGGCGCCGGCCTCGCAGACCTCGCCGACGACGCGGCCGTCCACGGGACTGACGTTG
>CBFGXR010000338.1:0-2703 GCA_965652675.1 uncultured Castellaniella sp. | reverse complement strand
GGCCTGTCCAAGGGCGCGATCCTGACCCACCGCAACATCGTGGCGGCGATCCTGCAGGCGGAGGCCTGGTTCACGCCGGCGCTCGGACGCGTCGGCGACGTCAGTCGCATCAACGGCATCGCCGCCCTGCCCTACCACGCCGGCCTGGACGCCCGGACCCGCGCCGACAACCAGGCGCGCTTCCTGCGCGAGGACGGCATCGTCATGGTCGCCACCATCGCCTTCGGCATGGGGGTCAACAAGCCCGACGTGCGCTTCGTCGCCCACATCGATCTGCCCAAGTCCGTCGAAGGCTACTACCAGGAGACCGGACGCGCGGGGCGCGACGGGCTGCCCGCCGATGCCTGGCTGGCCTACGGCCTGCAGGACGTGGTGCAGCAGCGGCGCATGATCGACGATTCGGACGGCGACGCCCTGCACCAGCGCCGCCAGATGCGCCAGCTGGACGCCATGCTGGCCCTGTGCGAGACCGTCACCTGCCGGCGCCAGGATCTGCTGGCCTATTTCGGCCAGACGATCGAGCCCTGCGGCAACTGCGACACCTGCCTGGAGCCGCCCGCCGCCTGGGACGGCACCGTGGCCGTGCAAAAACTGTTGTCCACGGTCTACCGCCTGATGCGCGAACGCGGCCAGCGCTTCGGCGGCGGCCACCTGATCGACATCCTGCGCGGCCAGATGACCGACCGCGTCAAACAGCACGGGCACGACACGCTGAGCGTCTTCGGCGTGGGCGAGAGCCTGTCGGTGGACGCCTGGCGCGGCATCCTGCGCCAGGCCCTGGCCCTGGGCCTGCTGACGGTGGACCTGGAAGGCTACGGCACCCTGGCGCTGACCGAGGCCAGCCGCGCCGTGCTGAAGGGCGAACGCACCCTGATGCTGCGCCCCGTGGCCGTCAAGCGCGCCAAGCCCGGCCGCCAGCGCACCACCACGACCGCGCAACTGGACGCCCTGCCGCCCGACGCCCTGGCGCGCTTCGAGCACCTGCGCGCCTGGCGCGCGCGCACCGCGCGCGAACACAATGTGCCGGCCTATGTGATCTTCCACGACGCCACGCTGCGCGAGATCGCCCTGCGCAACCCCGACAGCCTGGACGCCCTGGCCGGCGTCAGCGGCGTGGGCGCGCGCAAGCTGGAAACCTACGGCCCCGACGTGGTGGCCTGCGTGGGCCAGATCCGGGACTGACGCGCGGGCCGGGTGCGCACCCGGCCATCCCGATCCGGCCGGCGGGCCTGCGCCACGCGGCCCGCCTACCCCGGGGAAAACCCCGAATCCGCACGCATTTTCATGCATTTGAAGGATGCGCGAAAGACCGGTCTTGCCTAGCCTTCAGGCTGGGAGGCGGCACTTCATCCCGCCCAAGAACAAGAACCCCGGGAGCATCCATGAAATCCATCCGCTTGCGGCCCTGCGCCGTCACTTTGGCCTGCCTGGCCGCGTTTTCCAGCCCGGTGTGGGCGGCCAACAGCGGAGGCAGCACGGGCACCGCGTGCGGCACCGACTACATCGGCGTCTGCGCCACGACGGGCGACGCCGCCGGCGGCCGCGTATTCATCGATACCGATCCGGGCGTCCTCTACGTCAGGGGAGGCTACAGCCTGCAAGGTGACGCGCTCAACAACCAAGTCACCATCAACGGCTCAGGCATCCCATCCGCCTTCTACGTTTACGGCGGTTACAGCGCGCACGGCAGCGTCAGCGGCAACACCCTGCTTGTCACGGACAGCCCAGGACTCAACGCGACCTTGACAGGCGGCTCTACCGATGCCAGCGTCAACGGCCATGCTGTTGACAATCGCATCATCCTGAGCGGTAACAGCACGATTTCCGCCATCTACATCCGAGGGGGATACGCGCAAAACGGCGACGCCATCGGTAACCTCATTTCTATCCTGGATAATGCACAAGTCATCAACAATAGCCCCCTCTACGGCGGCCACGCCCCCGCTGGCAAGGCCAATGGCAACATTGTTTCCATCCAGGATCACGCTCAGATCGACGGCGTTATCCGCGGCGGCGTCAGCAAGGGCGACGCATCGGGCAACCAGATCGTCTTCGGCGGCTACAGCGTCTCCACACTGACCAGCAACTCCCACGGCGGCTACAGCGTGGACGGCAATGCCAGCGGCAATACCATCCTGATCACGGATCACGCACAGGTCGACGGATTGCTGACCGGCGGCTTTGCGCAGAAAAACGGCAACGTCATCGGCAATCACATCACGCTCAGCGGCAACAGCGTGACGACCGCCACGATCATGGCCAGCGACGCGACCTTCGGCGACGCCATCGGCAATACCGTGTCCATCCTGGACAACGCGACGGTCACCGGCAAGGTCTTCGCCGGCTCGTCCCAAACGGGCGCCCTCCGGGACAACCGCATCATCCTGGCCGGCACGCCCGATCTCAGCAATGCCGAACTGCTGGGCGGCTATAGCCCTCTTGCCACGGCCCCCCGCGACAACAACACCCTGGACGTCCGCTCCGCCGGACTCACCGCCAAAAGAGTGGACCTCTTCGACACCTACCAGTTCCTGCTGCCCAAGGGCGTGTCGGCCGCCACGCCCATGCTGACGATCGGCGGTGGCACTCTCACGGACATCCAGGACGCTCGCGTCGCCATCGATGTCGCGGGCGATGCGGGCGTCCTCACGACGGGCACCCAGGCCACGCTGCTCAGCAACGCAACGGGCCTGACCTCCACCT
>CBFGXR010000337.1:0-2707 GCA_965652675.1 uncultured Castellaniella sp. | reverse complement strand
ACGTTGGCCATGGTGGAGGAATACGGCAGGCTCATGCCCATGGCCTCGAAGGAGGAACTCATGGTGTTGGCCGTGTACATGCCGCCACAGGACCCGCTGCAGGGAATGGCGTGGGTTTCGATGTTGCGCAAGTCGGCTTCGGACATGCGGCCGGCCGCGTGTTCGCCCACGGCCTCGAAGACGCTGACGATGTTCAGGTCCTGCCCGCAGTAGCTGCCCGGCAGGATGGTGCCGCCGTAGACGTAGATCGAGGGCACGTTCGCGCGCAGCATGCCCATCATGCCGCCCGGCATGTTCTTGTCGCAGCCGCCGATCACCAGCACGCCGTCCATCCACTGGCCCTGGACGCAGGTTTCCACGCAGTCGGCGATGACCTCGCGCGACACCAGGGAATATTTCATGCCTTCCGTGCCCATGGCCATGCCGTCGGAAATCGTCGGCGTGCCGAACATCTGGGGATTGCCGCCGGCTTCCTTGATGGCGGCGGCGGCCGCGTCGGCCAGGGGCTGCAGGCCGCTGTTGCACGGCGTGATGGTGCTCTGGCCGTTGGCGATGCCGATCATGGGCTTGTCGAAATCGGATTCCGTGTAGCCGAGCGCGTAGTACATCGAGCGGTTCGGCGCCCGGGCGACACCCTGGGTGATGTTCGAGGAACGCAGCGGTTTGGCCATGACGGGGTCCTTTCGAGAAGTCGGTGCGGAATCTTTCAGTGTAAGACTTCTCCACGCCGGCGGACCGGGCACGCCCACGCCGGGCGCGGTTATTGGGTCGCGACCGGACGGTCCGCCGATCAGAAGCTGCGCCGGGCCGGCTGCGCCAGATCGTCGAGGAAGGCCGGATCGTTCAGGATCCAGTCCCGGCGCGCACCGGCGATGCGGCCCTGCGCCACCCAGTCCGCCAGCAGCCGGCTCAGGGTCTCCGCGCGCACCCCCAGGTGCGCCGCCAGCTGGCGTTGCGTCAGGGGCAGATGCACGGCCGATCCCGCGCCGGGCCGCAGGCGCAGCAGATAGTCGGCCAGGCGCTGCGCGGCCGTGCTGTCGCTGAACCATTCCACCTCGTTGACCCGCTGGTAGACCCGGTCGCTCAGGCGCGCCAGCAGCCGCATGGCCAGTTCCGGCCAGGCGCGGCAGGCCGCCTGCAGGCCGGCCCGCTTCAGGCACAGCGCGATCGTGTCGCCGTGCGCCCGGGCGTTCATCGGGTAGCGGCCATGGCTCATGAACATGGCCGTCTCCGCCAGCAGCTGGCCGACGCGGAAGATGTGGAACACGCGTTCCTGGCCGTCCTGGGTGTGGCGCAGCACCTCGATGCCGCCGCTCAGGACGTACAGATATTCGATGGCGTCCTCGCCTTCGCGGAAGAGCGCCGCCCCGTCCTCGACGTGCAGGATCGCGGCATCGCGCAGCAGCAGGCTCGCCACCTCGGGCGGCGCGTCCCGGAACAGCGGGTGTCCCAGCACCCGGGCGGGAGAATCCTCGGTCGGATTGACTTTTGTCATTGTCACTCGGCGATTCTGAATGCAACGATACGAGATTGATAATAATTCGCATTCATTTATGTGGGAATCCTTTCGTGCATCATACCGCCTGGCGCGGTGCTGCCTGCTGGCCGCGCTGCTGGGCGCAAACCTGTCCGTCGCGGCCGCCCCGCGTGAACGCCTGGTCCTGGCCGGCCCCACGGCCGCCGTCAGCTTTCCGCTGATCCACATGGCCGAGACCGGCGCCCTGTCGAACTGGGCCGGCACGGTAGAATTCCGCCACTGGAAAAGCCCCGACCAGCTGCGCGTGCTGCTCGCCAAGCAGGAAGTCGATTTCAGCGCCACGCCGGTGAACCTGCCCGCCATCATGGCCAATCGCGGCATGCCCGTGCGCCTGCTGAACGTGTCCGTCTGGGGGCTGCTGTGGTTCGTCAGCGCCGACCCGGACGTGCGCACGGTCGCCGACCTGGCCGGCAAGCCGCTGCTGACGACCTTCCAGCGCGACCTGCCCGCCCTGCTGCTGGAACGCCTGCTGGACGCGCAGGGCCTGACCGGCGACCGGGCGCCGGCCATCCGCTATGCGCGCGACGCCCAGGACGCCATCGCCCTGCTGCTGACCGGCGAGGCCCGCAGCGCCCTGCTGCCGGAACCTTCCGTCTCGCTCCTGCTGGCGCAGAACGCCCGCCGGGGCGGCCCGGCGCTGCATCGCGTGCAGAGCCTGGAAGACGCCTGGCGCGGGACGTTCCCCGACCATCCGGACCTGCCGCAGGCCGGCATCATGGCCAATGCCGGCGTGGCCGGCGACCGCGCCCTGGGCGAGGCCTTCGTGCTCGCCTATGACCGGTCGGCGCGCTGGTGCAAGGCCGAACCGGCCGAATGCGCCCGCCTGGTGCACAAGCACCTGGACTTCCTTCCGGTCGAGGCCATCGAAGCCTCGATCCGCGTCACCCGCCTGGAAAGCCGCGACGCGCAATCCGTGCGGCCCGATCTGGAGGCCCTCTACGGCCTGATCCTGCGGCACAACCCCGAAGCCGTCGGCGGCCGCCTGCCCGACGCCGGCTTCTACGGGCCATGACCATGACGACGGGCGCACCGCCGTCCGCCAGGCGCACGTCCCGGCTCTGGTCCGCGCTGGGCGTCGTCCTGATCTTCGCCGGCTGGGAACTCGCCGCGCGCCTGATGGGGCCCATGCTGATGGCCTCGCCGCTGGAGGCCCTGCGCTCGATCGGCGTC
>CBFGXR010000336.1:0-2721 GCA_965652675.1 uncultured Castellaniella sp. | reverse complement strand
GTGTTCGTGGGCGGGGTGACGGTCACCAACGCCACGCTGCACAACGAGGACGAGATCCGCCGCAAGGACGTGCGCATCGGCGACACCGTGGTGGTGCGCCGCGCGGGCGACGTCATCCCCGAGGTCGTCGGACCGGTGCTGGCGCTGCGTCCGGCCGACGCGCCGGTCTTCGATCTGCTGGCCGCCTGTCCGGTGTGCCCGGAGTGCGGCTCGGCGGTCGAGCGCCCGGAGGGCGAGGCGATCATGCGCTGCACCGGCGGGCTGTTCTGCCCCGCGCAGCGCAAGCAGACCCTGTGGCACGCCGCCAGCCGCAAGGCGCTGGACATCGACGGCCTGGGCGACAAGCTGATCGAGCAACTGGTGGACAACGGCAAGGTCCGCACCCTGGCGGACCTGTATGCCCTGGCGGACCCGTCCGGCGGGGGCGAACTGGAACTGTCCACCTATCCGCGCATGGGGGCGAAGTCGGCGCGCAATCTGGTCGAGGCCATCAACCAGCGCCGCCATCCGCCGCTGTCCCGCCTGCTGTACGCCCTGGGCATCCGCCACGTGGGCGAGACCACGGCGCGCGACGTGGCGCGGCATTTCGGCGCCATCGAGGCGATCATGGATGCCTCCGAGGAAGACCTGCTGCAGGTGCCGGACGTCGGTCCCGTGGTGGCGGCCTCGATCCGCCGATTCTTCGCCGAGGCGCACAACCGCGAGGTCATCGCCGCGCTGCGGGCCGTCGGGGTCGAGCCCCAGGCCGACGTGGCGCCGGCCGGCGAAAAGCCCCTGGCGGGCAAGACGCTGGTGCTGACGGGCACCCTGCCCACGCTCAGCCGCGACGAGGCCACGCGCCTGGTCCTGGCGGCCGGCGGCAAGGTCAGCGGCTCGGTGTCGCGCAAGACCGCCTGGGTGGTGGCCGGCGACGAGGCCGGCAGCAAGCTCGCCAAGGCCGCCGAACTGGGCGTGCCCGTGATCGACGAGGCCGGGCTGAAGGCGCTGCTCGGCGCCTGACGCGGTCGGGCCAAAAACAACGGCCTCCCGATGGGAGGCCGTTAATGGTAAGCAGCCGCAGGCTGCGTGGTGTGGGGGCTTATTTCGTCACGACCTTGGCGTCCTTCATCAGGCCCTTCTGGTAGTCGGCCAGGGCCTGCTGGCGCATCATTTCTTCCAGCTGGGGCTTGGCTTCCTCGAAGGACGGGAAGGCGATCGGGCGCACGTCCTCGACCTGGATCACGTGCCAGCCGAATTGCGTCTGCACGGGCTGGGCGCTGAGGTCGCCCTTTTTCATGCTTTCCACGGCCTGGGCGAATTCAGGCACGTAGTTGCTGGTCGGGCCCCAGCCCAGTTCGCCGCCGTTCTTGCCGCTGCCGGTGTCGATCGAGTCTTTCTTCGCGGCGGCTTCGAACGTGGTCTTCTTCGCCTTGATCGACTTGATCAGGTCCTTGGCCTTGGCCTCGTCCTTGACCAGGATGTGGCGCAGCTTGTATTCCTGGCGCGAGGCCTGCTGAGCCTTGATGGTGTCGTATTCCTTTTGCAGGTCGGCGTCGCTGACGGGGTGGTCCTTCAGGTACTTGGCCATCAGGGCGCGCACCAGGATGCTCTGCGTGGCCAGCTCGGTTTCCTGCTGGACGGCGGGATCTTTTTGCAGGCCGGCCTTTTCGGCGGCCTGGACCGCCACCAGGCGGTTGATCATTTCCTGCTTGACCTGATCGCGCAGCTGCGGCGTGTCCTGGGCGCCCTGGGTGACCAGCATGCTGACGAACTGATCGAATTTGGCCTGGGAGATGCCCTGGCCGTTGACGGTGGCGATGTCCTTGGCCCAGACCGGCAGCGTCAGGGAGCAGGCCAGGGCGACAGCAGCGATACGTTTCATGAAAATCCTTCGATGGGAGGGGTGCCGGCCTCGATGGCCAGCGCGTGGATCGGATGGGGCATCAGATCCCGCACGCAATCATACACAAGACGATGGCGGGCGAGGGTGCCGAGCCCCTGGAATCGATTGGACACGATGCGGACGCGAAAGTGCCGCGCGCCGCCCCGGGCGCCGGCGTGGCCGGCGTGCAGATGGGATTCGTCGACGAGATCCAGCCGCGCGGGCTCGAGCGCGGCCAGGCGTTCGGCCAGCAGGGCCTTCAGGTCGGTGTCGGTGGTCATGGCGGGTCCTGTCAGCGGCGGGCGCGGGGCCTCATCCGCGCGATTCGCCGTCGGCGCCGTCGGTCCTGGGGGCGGCGGGTTCAACCTGGATGTGCCGGCCCAGCCACAGGGACTGCGCCACCACGAACAGCAGCAGCAGGACCATCAGGCCGAAGACCTTGAAGTTCACCCACTGCGCCTCGGTGAACCGGCCGGAGAAGGCCACGTACAGATTCAGGGCGCCGGAGGCGACGAAGAACCCGGCCCAGCTGTCGTTCAGGCGGTTCCAGGCGCGGTCGGGCAGGGCGATCTTGTCGCCCATCAGGCGGCGCATCAGGTTGCGGCCGGAGAACAGGCGCGCGCCCATGAGGATGGCGGCGAACAGCCAGTACAGGACCGTGGGCTTCCATTTGATGAACGTGTCGTCGTGGAACAGCAGGGTCGCGCCGCCGAACACGACGATCACCGTCAGGTTGATCCAGTGCATGGGCTCGATCGCGCGGCCGGTCAGCCGCAGCCACAGGATCTGCAGCACGGCCGCCGCCATGGCCGTTCCGGTGGCGACGTAGATGTCGGCGAAGCGGAAGGCCAGGAAGAACA
>CBFGXR010000335.1:0-2723 GCA_965652675.1 uncultured Castellaniella sp. | reverse complement strand
CGCCGTCACGGCGGGCTACGGCGACACCGAGATCCTGCGCGCGGTGTCCCTGCGGGTCGAGGCCGACGAGGTCGTCGCCATCATCGGCCCCAACGGGGCGGGCAAATCCACCCTGATGAAGACGATCTTCGGCCTGCTGCATCCGCGCCAGGGCGCGATCGCCTTCGACGGCCACGACATCACGCACCAGGCGCCGCACCGCATCGTGCGGCTGGGCATGTGCTACGTGCCGCAGGTGGCCAATGTCTTCACCTCGCTGACGGTCGAGGAGAACCTGGAAATGGGCGCCTTTCCGATGGGCAAGGTCGACCTGTCCGGGAACAAGGAACGGGTCTACGCGATGTTCCCCAAACTGCGCCAGCGCCGCCGGCAGCTGGCGGGCAAGATGTCGGGCGGCGAGCGGCAGATGGTCGCGATGGGCAGCGCCCTGATGATGAATCCCAGGCTGCTGCTGCTCGACGAGCCCACGGCCGCCCTGTCCCCCAAGCTCGTGGAAGAGATCTTCGAGCGCATCGCCCGGATCAACGACAGCGGCGTGGGCATCCTGATGGTCGAGCAGAACGCCCGGCAGTCGCTGGGGATGGCCCATCGCGGCTACGTGCTGGCCAACGGCGAGAACCGCCACGAGGGCACGGGCCGGGATCTGCTCGAGGACCCGAACGTCGGGCGCCTCTACCTGGGAGGGTGACGCGATGATCGACACGGCACGGCTCGCCGCGGACAAGGACATCAAGGACATGGCCGCGGATTCCCCGGACGCCGAGGCGGTGGACGCCCGGGATTCGGGCGGCGCGCGCAGCAGCCGCTTCGTCGCCGGCGTCCTGCTGCTGGTGCTGGCCGGCATGTGGGTCGCGGGCTGGCTCTCGGGCACCAGTGCCGAGGACATGCTGTCCCTGACCGCCTGGGGCGTGATGCTGGGCGGCATCATCGCGCTGGGCGGCATCGGTCTCACCCTGTGCTACGGCGTCCTGAAGTTCCCCAATTTCGCCCACGGGGAATTCCTGACCCTGGGGGCGTACGTGACCTACGGCGTGGTGCTCGTCCTGCCGCAGTCCGACCCCATCTGGCGGTTTTCCTTCGGCTGGGAACTCCTCGTCGGCCTGCTGCTGGCGGCGGCGGTCACCGCCGTCGTGGCGATCGTGATCGACCGGCTGCTGTACCGGCCGCTGCGCAGGCACCAGTCGCCGCTCGTGCTGCTGGCCATGGCCTCGCTGGGCATGGAATTCCTGCTGCGGGGCATCGTCTATCTCATCTGGGGATCGGACTTCCATTTCTATTATTCGGGGCGCTCCAACCCGGCGCTGTATCTGCCCTTCGGCCTGCGCCTGCAGGCGGACCAGCTCTTCGTCTTCGCCCTGGCGCTCGTCCTGGTGGCGCTGCTGTACTGGATGCTGACCCGCACGCGCATCGGCAAGGCCATGCGCGCGACGGCCGACAATCCCGACCTGGCCCAGGTGCGCGGCATCGACACCGAGCAGGTCGTCGCCTGGACCTGGACCATCGGCGCGGGCCTGGCCGCCGTCGGCGGCGTCATGTACGGACTGGCGTCGCAGATGCGGCCGGACATGGGCTTCGTCCTGCTGCTGCCCCTGTTCGCGGGGGTGATCATGGGCGGGATCGGCAGCGCCTGGGGCGCGCTGGTCGGATCGATCATCATCGGGGTCGCGATGCAGCTGACGTCCGCCTTTCTGAATCCGGCCTACGGGCCGGCGGTCGCCTTCGTCCTGATGGTGCTGGTGCTGCTGATGCGGCCCCAGGGGCTGTTCGCCCAACGCTAGGAGCCTATGCCATGGACCCGCTGCTGCTGCTCAAAGCCTGCTTTCTGCTGGTACCGGCCTTCCTGCTGGGGTGCCTGCTGTGCTCGCGCTGGCGCTGGCGGGCGCGCCTGCCGGCCGCGCTCGTCCTGGGCGGCGTCCTGGCCTTCGGCGTCGCGGGCCTGCTGCCGGGCGCCATGGACTACCTGGTGTCCTTCAGCATCATGGCGATCATCTATTCGATCCTGTCGCTGGGGCTGAACGCGCAATGGGGATACAACGGCCACCTGAATTTCGGGGTGGCCGGCTTCTTCGCCGTGGGGGCGTTCACCATGGCGCTGTTCGTCACCACGCCGCCCTCGGGCCTGATGGCGGCCTACGCCCATCAGTGGTTCGGGCTGGACGCGCCCTATCTGATCGGCGTGGCGGCCGCCGGCGTCATGTCCGGCGTCGTGGCCTGGCTGATCGCCCAGCCCATCCTGCACCTGCGGGCGGATTTCCTGGCGATCGCCACGCTGGGGATTGCGGAAATCATCCGGCTCATCTTCCAGAACGAGCGCTGGCTGGCCAACGGGCCGCAGCCCATGTCCGGCATTCCCCAGCCCCTGTCCTGCGTCTTCGACAGCGCGGGTTGCGGCTGGCTGCCGGACGCCCTGCGATCCGCGCTGTCCGTCATGCAGCCCCGGGATTACAGCTATCTGTACCTGGTGATCGTCACGCTCGCCCTGGCCCTGGTGTACGTCGTGCTGGAGGCCATGGTGCGCTCCCCCTGGGGCCGCGCGCTGCGCGCCGTCCGGGACGAGGAAGACTCGGCCGCCATGAGCGGCAAGCACGTCAAGTCCCTGCGCGTGCAGTCCTTCGTGCTGGGCGCCGTCGTCATCGGCGTGGCCGGCGCCCTGTACGCGCCGTACATGGTCACGATCGACTACAGCCACTTCAAGCCCCTGTTCGCCACGTTCCTGGTCTGGG
>CBFGXR010000334.1:0-2723 GCA_965652675.1 uncultured Castellaniella sp. | reverse complement strand
GACCGGTTCCGGCGGGCAGCATGAAGCCCCAACTGGCGGCGATGGCGGCGGGCACGGATTCCGAGATGTCGTCCCATTTCACGTCCACCAGTTCGCGCAGCATCAGGCAGGCCACGTACAGCAGGGCCGGGGCCGTGGCGTAGGCCGGCACGATGGCGGCCAGCGGCGACAGGAACAGCGCCAGCAGGAACAGCACGGCGATGGTCAGGGCCGTCAGGCCGGTGCGACCGCCCGCCTGCACGCCCGAGGCGCTTTCGACGTACGCGGTGGTGCTGTTGGTGCCCAGGACCGAACCCGCCACGATGGCGCAGCTGTCGGACAGCAGGGCGCGGCCCAGGCGGCCGGGATTGCCCGGACGGATCAGGCCGGCGCGGGTGGCCACGCCGATCATGGTGCCGGTGGCATCGAACACCTCGACCAGCACGAAGACCAGGATCACGTGGAAGAAGCCGGTGTTCAGCGCCCCCAGGATGTCCAGCTGGAAGAAGGTGGGGGCCAGGCTGGGCGGGGCCGAGAAGACGCCCTGGAACTGGGTGTGGCCGGTCACGATCGACAGCAGGGTGATGGCCAGGATGCCGATCAGGATCGCGCCCCGGACCTTCAGGGCGCCCAGGGCGGCGATGATGAAGAAGCCCAGGACGGCGAACAGGGTCGTGGCGTGGGTCAGGTCGCCCAGGCCGACCTTGGTGGCCGGATTGGCGACCACGATGCCCGCCGAGCCCAGGGCGATGATGCCCAGGAACAGCCCGATGCCCGCCGCGATGGCCGATCGCAGCGAGGATGGAATGCCCGCCACCAGCCATTCGCGGATGCCGGTCACCGTCAGGATCACGAACACTACGCCGGAAATGAAGACCGCGCCCAGCGCCTGCTGCCAGGTGTAGCCCATCTGCGCCACCACCGTGAAGGCGAAGAAGGCGTTCAGGCCCATGCCCGGGGCCATGCCGATGGGCCAGTTGGCCAGGAAGGCCATGATGAGCGAGCCCAGCGCGGCGGCCAGGCAGGTGGCGACGAAGACCGAGCCCTTGTCCATGCCCGTGCCGGACAGGATGTCCGGATTGACGAAGACGATGTAGGACATCGTCAGGAAGGTGGTCAGGCCCGCCAGCAATTCCGTGCGGACCGAAGTGTCGTGTTCCTTGAGCTTGAAGAACTGTTCCAGCATGGTGTCTCCTCTCGGGTGAACGTCTGTATTCACTGCTTGTTTTTTGACTTCGCCATTCTAAATCCCTTTCGAGGCCGGTTGTATAGGGATCGGTTGTAAACTGGCGCCCTATGCTGATCATCGGATTCGAGAGTTCCTGCGACGAGACCGGCGTGGCCGTGGCGTGCACCGAACGCGGCCTGCTGGCGCATGCCCTGTACAGCCAGGTCGCCATGCACCGGGACTACGGCGGCGTGGTGCCGGAACTGGCCTCGCGCGACCACATTCGCCGCATCGTGCCGCTCACGCGGCAGGTGCTGGACGAGGCCGGCGTGCGGCCGGACGAGCTCGACGCGGTGGCCTACACGGCCGGCCCCGGCCTGGCCGGGGCCCTGCTGGTGGGGGCGGGCTTCGCCCGGGCCTTCGCCTGGGCGCGGGACCTGCCCGCCATCCCCATCCATCACCTCGAAGGCCATCTGCTGTCGCCCCTGCTGGCCGACGAGACACCCGAATTCCCCTTCGTGGCCCTGCTGGTGTCGGGCGGCCATACGCAACTGATGCGGGTTGACGGCGTGGGCCGCTACGAATTGCTGGGCGAGACCCTGGACGACGCGGCCGGCGAGGCCTTCGACAAGAGCGCCAAGCTGCTGGGCCTGGGCTATCCGGGCGGACCGGAACTGTCGCGCCTGGCCGAGGCCGGCGATCCGAAGGCCCATGCGCTGCCGCGCCCCATGCTGCACAGCGGCGATCTGGATTTCAGCTTCAGCGGCCTGAAGACGGCCGTGCTGACCCGCATGCGGGCTTTGCAGGACGAGGGCCGCGCCGCCGACCCCGCAGCCCGCGCCGACCTGGCGGCCTCGACCGAAGCCGCCATCGTCGACGTGCTGGCGGCCAAATCCCTGCAGGCGCTGCGCCGCACGGGGCTGAAGACCCTGGTGGTGGCGGGCGGCGTGGGCGCCAACCGGCATCTGCGCGCGCGATTGACGGATGCGCTCGCCGCCCTGGGGGGGCAGGTGTTTTTCCCGCCGCTGCATCTGTGCACCGACAATGGCGCGATGATCGCCTGGGCGGCCGTGCTGCGGGTGCGCGCCGGTCTGGTCGACCTGCCGTCCCTGCGCGGCGACGCGGCCTTCGCCGTGAAGCCCCGCTGGGACCTGCGGGACGTGTGCGTCGCCTGAAACGCGCCGGCCGGTCCGGCTCCGGGCGTGCGTCTACTTTTTCTTCGCTCCGATCCGGCTTTCCTTGCCGGCCAGCAGGCGGGCGATGTTTTCCCGGTGGCGCGCCAGCAGCAGGACGCTGATGAGCACGATCACGGAGGTGGTCAGCGCGTCCGCGCGCCAGGCCACCTTGTCCCCCAGGATGTAGTAGAACGGCGCGAAGACGGCCGCCAGGATCGCCGCCAGGGACGAATAGCGCGTCACCAGCGCGACGATCAGCCAAGTGGCGGCGGTCGCCAGGGCGAGCCAGGGCTGCAGCGCCAGCAGCACGCCGAGGGCCGTGGCGACGCCCTTGCCGCCGCGAAAGCCCATCCATCACCTCGAAGGCCATCTGCTGTCGCCCCTGCTGGCCGACGAGACAC
>CBFGXR010000333.1:0-2724 GCA_965652675.1 uncultured Castellaniella sp. | reverse complement strand
CTCATCATGAACCGGAGTCCGACCATGTCCGCCCTGCCCGTCCCGTCCGTCCTCGATCTGGAGGTCGAAGGCATGACCTGCGCCTCCTGCGTGCGCCGGGTCGAAACGGCGCTGTCCAAAGTGCCCGGAGTATCCCAGGCCAGCGTCAACCTGGCCACGCGCCGCGCCCACGTCACCCTCGCGGCCGAGGGCGCCGATCCCCGGGCCCTGGTGGCCGCCGTGGAAAAACGTGGCTACCAGGCGCACGTGCTCAGCCGGGAGAACCCCGCGCCGGCCACGGACGACGCAGGCGAGGATTTTAGAATGAGGCTTGACCTTGTGGTAAGGTCAAGGGGGTATTGTGAAACTGGCCGATCCGGGTGCCGCACCTTCAACCTCATGGAAAAGCAATGACGATTCGCATCGACAGACTCGACCACCTCGTCCTGACGGTCGAAGACATCGCCGCCACCTGCGATTTCTATTCACGCGTGCTCGGCATGGAGGTCGTGACCTTCGGCGAGGGCGGCAAGGCCCTGGCGTTCGGACGCCAGAAGATCAACCTGCACCAGCGGGGCCGGGAGATCGAGCCCAAGGCGCCCGTGGCACTGCCCGGCACCGCCGACCTGTGCCTGATCACTTCTGAGACGCCGCAGGCGGTGCTGGCGCATCTGCGGGCCTGCAGCGTGCCGGTGCTCGACGGTCCGGTGCCGCGCACGGGCGCGACGGGCAGGATCACCTCGGTGTACTTCCGGGATCCGGATCGGAACCTGATCGAAGTGTCGAGCTACGACGAGGCTTGAGGGGATTGCAAGGCCAGGCGTTAGTGCTTGGCTTGCGCTTTGCTATTGTTGCGTGATGCGCAACATGATACGCTTGAGCCATGATCAAGTCCTTCCGACATAAAGGGCTACGCAGGCTCTTCGAGACAGGCAGCGCATCAGGCGTGCAGGCAAGCCATGCGAAACGCCTGCGGCTTCAACTGACCGCCCTCGATACCGCATGCACGATCGAAGATATGGATATTCCTGGCTTCCGTCTCCATCCCTTGAAGGGCGATATGAAGGGACGCTGGTCGATCATCGTCAATGGCAACTGGCGCGTCACATTCGAATTTCAGGACGGTAACGCTTATATCCTGGATTACGAGGACTACCACTCATGAGCATGCACAATCCCCCGCACCCCGGCGAGTTCATCTCCGGTATTTATCTGGAGCCCTATGGCATCAGCGGCCGGGAGCTTGCCGAAAAACTCGGCGTCGCGGCATCCACCCTGAGCCGGATTCTCAAGGGCACCAGCCGCGTGACCCCTGAAATGGCCTTGCGGCTGTCCAAGGCTATCGGCCGCAGTCCTGAAAGCTGGCTGGCCATGCAGGATGCGCATGACCTGTGGGTGGCGCGCCAGCATGTTGATTTGAATAATGTAGGCGAACTGCGACTGGCCGTGGCTTGAGCGTTGCCTTCGCCTGTCCGGGGCTTGAGTTTCCCACAGGGACAAGGTTTAAGATGCCTGACATCTCTTTCCAGGAGCCTTCCCCATGAAGACCGAATTCATCGTTTCCGACATGACCTGCAACCATTGCGTGCAGACCATCACCCGGGCCGTGCAGGACGTGGCGCCGGACGCGGCCGTGCACACGGACCTGGCCGCGCACCGCGTCACGATCGAATCGGCGGCGGACGCGGCGGCGCTGCGCGCGGCGATCGCCGAGGAAGGCTACGACGTCCAACCCGCCTGAACGGATGAAACGGCCTTCCTCATGATTCCTCCAGCGAGCGGTAAAAAATGAATGAACACATCATCGACTGCGACGTCGCCATCGTCGGCGCCGGTTCGGCGGGCCTGCCGGCCTATCGCGAAATCGTCAAGGCGGGGCTCAGGCCCCTGCTGATCGAGGGCGGGCCGCACGGCACCATGTGCGCGCGGGTGGGCTGCATGCCGTCCAAGCTGTTGATCGCGGCGGCACAGTCCGTGGCCGACATGCGCCATGCGGACGGCTTCGGCATCCGGCTGGACGGCCCGCCCCGGGTGGACGGCGTGGCCGTGATGGATCGCGTCCGGCGCGAGCGCGACCGTTTCGTGGGTTTCGTGGTCGACGACGTCGAGGCCATGCCGCCGGAACACCGGCTGGACGCCCCTGTGGAATTCCTGCGCGACGGTGTGCTGCGGGCCGCCGACGGGCGCGAGGTGCATGCGCGGCGCATCATCCTGGCCACCGGCACCCGGCCGAACGTGCCGGACCTGTACCGGCCGCTGGGGGATCTGGCCATCGTCAACGACGACGTGTTCGACTGGCGCGACCTGCCGCACCGTGTACTGGTGGTCGGTTCCGGCGTGATCGGCGTCGAGCTGGGCCTGGCGCTGGCGCGCCTGGGCGTACGGGTGCGGGTGCTGAACCGCTCCGGCAGCTTCGCGCACCTGGCCGATCCCCAGGTCCGCGCGGCGGCGGTGGCCTTGCTGGCGCCGGAACTGTCCCTGGTGCAACAGGCCCGGGTCACGACGGTGCGTCGCGAAGGCGACCAGGCCGTGGTGGGCTGGTCGGCCGACGGCGGGCCGGAAACCGTGGAACGCTTCGACTATGTGCTGCTGACGGCGGGTCGCGATCCGGCCCTGGAATCGCTCCATCTGGAACGCACCACGATGCCGCTGGACGAGCGCGGCCGGCCCCGTTTCGATCCGGCGACGCTGCAGGTCCACGGCCAGCCGGTGTTCCTGGCGGGCGACGTCACCGGCCGCCACGAC
>CBFGXR010000332.1:0-2727 GCA_965652675.1 uncultured Castellaniella sp. | reverse complement strand
GGCCGGGCCGGCTTCGACGTGTCCGCGGGTTTCGCGTCGAACGGCTATGGCGAGCATTCGCCCGGCGGCTATTCGCTGACGGCGGCGCTGGTGGCCGAGATCGTGCTGACCGGTTTCTTCCTGTTCATCATCATGGGCGCCACGCACAATCGGGCGCCGTCGGGCCTGGCTGGCATCGCAATCGGCCTGTCCCTGACGCTGATCCATCTGATCGGCATCCCGGTGACCAACACGTCCGTCAATCCCGCGCGATCGACCGGCGTCGCCCTGTTCCAGGGCGGTTGGGCGGTGGATCAGCTCTGGCTGTTCTGGCTGGCGCCCATCGTGGGGGGCGTGATCGGTGCGCTGGTCTATCGCGCCTTGCTCGCCCGGGACGACTGAGCATCTTCGTAGTGCTTTTACGGCCGTCCGCATTCGGGCGGTTTTTTTTGGTGCGCCCGGCAGGGCCGCTCCAAGGTAAAAGCGAGCCTCCCCCTCAAGCCGCCGCCAGCCCTCCCGTCGCGCGCTGGCGCTTGATCATCAGCGCAATCACGGCGGCGGCGATGCCGGTGGCGCCCGAGAGCACGAAGGCCATCAGGTAGCTGCCGGACACCTCGCGCACGAAACCGCCCATCCAGGCCGCCGTGGCGGCGCCGATCTGGTGGGCGGCGACGATCCAGCCGAACACCACCGGGGCGTCGCGGTCGCCGAAGATGTCGGTGGCCAGGCGCAGCGTGGGCGGCACGGTGGCGATCCAGTCCAGGCCGTAGAACACGGCGAAGATGCCCAAGCTGTAGAGCGAGAAATCGGTGTAGGGCAGCACCATCAGCGACACGCCGCGCAGGCCGTAGTAGACGAACAGCAGCTTGCGCGGGTCGTAGCGGTCGGTGAGCCAGCCCGAGGCCGTGGTGCCGACCAGGTCGAACACACCCATCAGCGCCAGCAGGCCCGCCGCCTGGACCGCGGCGATGCCGTGGTCGCCGCACATCGCGATCAGGTGCGTGCCCACCAGGCCGTTGGTGGTGAAGCCGCAGACCCAGAAGGTGGCGAACAGGAACCAGAAGGCGCGGGTGCGGCTGGCGCGGCCCAGCGCGCCGAAGGTGGCGGCGATCAGGCCGGTGCGCGGCGCGGGGGGCGCGGGCGGGTTGTCCGGATCGCTGCCGTAGGGCAGCAGGCCCACGCTGGCGGGGCTGTCGGGCACCAGCCGCCAGACCAGCGGCACCATCGCCACCATGGCGATGGCCACGGCCCAGACCGCGCGCGTCCAGTCGCCGGACGAGGCCAGCCCGGCCAGCAGGGGCAGAAAGATCAGATTGCCGGTGGCGGTGCTGGCGGTGAGGATCCCCATGGCCAGGCCGCGGTGCCTGAAAAACCAGCGGTTGGCGATGGTGGCCCCCAGCACCGTGGCCACGGCGCCCGAGCCGATCCCCGAGAACACGCCCCACAGGGCGATCAGGTGCCAGGTCTGGGACATGTAGGCGCTGGCGGCGGAGGACGCCGCCATGACGACCAGCGCCGACAGCAGGACGCGGCGCAGGCCGAAATGGTCCATGGCGGCGGCGGCGAAAGGCCCCACCATGCCGTAAAAGAAGATGCCGATGGCGGCCGCCAGCGAGATGGTCGCCCGGCTCCAGCCGAAGGCCAGCTGCAGCGGGTCCAGCAGCACGCTGGGCGTGGCGCGCAGCCCGGCCGAGAACAGCAGGCAGAAGAAGATGACGCCGACCACCACGAAGGCGTAGCGCTGGCCCAGGCGGGGCGTGGGGGGGATGCTGGCGGAACGCGCGGAGGGAGGCATGGGATGTTACTGGTCGGTACGTGCGGAACGGCATATAATACGTACCGATCAGTAACATCGTCAAGCAGAGCCATGAAAAAGACATCGCAGGCCGCTTCCCGGCCGGATGGCCGGGATCGCGAGCAGAAGACCGAGCCGTTGCCGCGCGCGGCCGACCGCATCCGCAGCAGTGCGCAGGATCTCTTCTACCACCAGGGCATCCGGGCGGTCGGCGTGGATGCCATCGTGGCCGAGGCGGGCGTGACCAAGCCCAGCCTCTACCGCAGCTTCGCCTCGAAAGACGATCTGGTGGTGGCCTATCTGCGGGATTATGAACTCGAATTCTGGCGTCGTTTCGACGCGGCGGTCGAGGCCCATCCGGGCGATCCTCGTGCGCAGATCCTGGCCTATTTCGCGGGCTTGACCGAACGGACCTGCCAGTCGGAGTACCGGGGCTGCGGCCTGACCAACGCCTGCGTCGAATACCCCGAGCCCGATCATCCCGTCCGGCGGGTGTCGGTGGCCAGTAAGCGGCAGGTGCGCGCCCGCCTGACCGAACTGGCGCGCGAAATGGGCGCCCGCGACCCCGAGGCGCTGGGCGACGGCCTGCAGCTGCTGCTGGAAGGCGCCTGCGTGTCCAGCCAGGTGCTCGGCGCGGATGGCCCGGTGCGGCACCTGGCGGATGCGGCGGCGCGCCTGATCGACGCCAGCCTGAAATAGGGCGGACTGGGCAGGGCTCAGGCGGGGGATGCGCCGCCGAAGATCGGCGCGGCCTCGATGAACGCCTGCAGGTGATCCACCAGCGCCCGCACCCGCGCGGGCAGATAGCGCTGCTGCGGCCAGACCGCGAACAGGGGCCGGGGTTTCGGCAGCCAGTCCTCGAGCAGATTCGACAGGGTGCCGCGCGCGATGCCGTCGAGGGTGAGCGTGGCGGGGCAGAGCAGGATGCCCAGGCCGGCCTCAGCCGCGGCGAC
>CBFGXR010000331.1:0-2751 GCA_965652675.1 uncultured Castellaniella sp. | reverse complement strand
CTCTTTTGACGATCTCCCGATGGATCGACGGACTGAACACCGTGGTCGGCCGGGCCGTGACCTGGCTGGTGCTGGTGGTGGCCGTGGTCAGCGCCGGCAATGCCGTGATGCGCAAGCTGTTCAGCCTCGGTTCCAACGCCTGGCTGGAATTGCAGTGGTACCTGTTCGGGGCGATCTTCCTGTTGGCGGCGGGCTATACCTTCCTGCGCAACGAGCACGTGCGGGTCGACGTCCTGTCGCAGAAGCTGCCCGAGCGCACCCAGGTCGGGATCGAGATCTTCGGGGTGCTGTTCTTTCTGCTGCCGGCCGCCTGCCTGGTGTTCTGGCTGTCGATCCCGTTCTTCTGGGAATCCTGGATCACCCATGAACTGTCCTCGAACACCGATGGCTTGATCCGCTGGCCGGCGAAGCTCCTGATTCCGGTCGGTTTCGCGCTGCTGATCCTGGCGGGGCTGTCGCACCTGGTCAAGTGCGTCGGCTTCCTGCGTGGCCGGTGTCCCAATCCGATGCAGGTCTCCAGCGGCAAGAGCGACGAGGAAGCCCTGGTGGAAGACATCCTGGCCCAACGTCAGGCCGACATCGAAGCCGGACAGGGGCGCTGAGCATGGAATTCCTTCTCGACAATCTCGCGCCGATCATGTTCTTCAACCTGATCGTGTTCCTGCTGCTGGGCTTTCCGGTCGCTTTCTCCCTGGCCGCCACGGGCGTGCTCTACGGCCTGGTGGCCATCGACCTGAACCTGATGAGCCCGCTGCTGTTCCAGGCGCTGCCGCAGCGGGTGTTCGGCATCGTCGGCAACGATACGCTGCTGGCTGTACCCTTCTTCACCTTCATGGGACTGATCCTGGAACGCTCCGGCATGGCCGAGGACCTGCTCGACACGGTCGGCCAGCTCTTCGGTCCGCTGCGTGGCGGGCTGGCGATCGCGGTGGTGTTCGTCGGCGCGTTGCTGGCGGCGACCACCGGCGTGGTGTCGGCCTCGGTCATTTCCATGGGGCTGATCTCCCTGCCCATCATGCTGCGTTATGGCTATGACCGGCGCCTGGCCGCCGGCGTCATCGCCGCGTCCGGGACCCTGTCGCAGATCATCCCGCCCTCGTTGGTGCTGATCATCCTGGCCGACCAGCTCGGCCGCTCCATCGGCGACATGTACCGGGGCGCCATGCTGCCGGGCCTGCTGCTGTCCGGGGCCTACATGGCATATGTCTTTCTGGTGGCCATCGTGAGGCCCGACCGCGCACCGGCGCTGCCGCCCGAGGCGCGCGGTTTCGTCGACGCGCGCGGCCGCCGCGGCCTGCGGTCCTTGGCCGTCCTGGCCCTGATCGCGGCCGCCGCCGCCTACTTCGGTTCGGACCATTATTTCCGCGCCCACGGCGACGTGCCGGTCGACGAGCGCGTCGTCATCGTGCTGCTGATCTGGGGCGCCGCCGCCCTGGCGATGGCCCTGGTCAACCGGCTCCTGCGCCTGAACCTGCTGTCGGCACTGGCCGAGCGGGTCGTGTTCGTGATGATTCCGCCGCTTGCCCTGATCTTCCTGGTGCTGGGCACGATTTTCATCGGCGTGGCCACGCCCACCGAGGGCGGCGCGATGGGGGCCATCGGGGCGCTGATCATGGCGGTGTCGCGTGGCCGTTTCTCCATGAAACAGTTGCGCCAGGCCATGGAAAGCACGGCCCGGCTGTCCTGCTTCGTGGTGTTCATCCTGGTGGGCTCGACCATCTTCAGTCTCAGCTTCCGGGGCATCAACGGCGACCTCTGGGTCGAACAGCTGCTGCTGCACGTGCCGGGCGGCGAGGTCGGCTTCCTGATCGTGGTCAGCGTGATGACCTTCTTCCTGGCCTTCTTCCTGGATTTCTTCGAACTGGCCTTCATCATCGTGCCGCTGCTGGGGCCGGTGGCCGACAAGATGGGCATCGACCTGATCTGGTTCGGCGTGTTGCTGGCGGTCAACATGCAGACCTCCTTCATCCACCCGCCGTTCGGCTTTGCGCTGTTCTATCTGCGGTCCGTGGCGCCCAAGGAAGACTACCGCGACCGTGTGACGGGCGAACTGATTCCCAAGGTCACCACGGCCCAGATCTACTGGGGTTCGATCCCCTTCATCGTCATCCAGATCCTGATGGTGGCGGCGGTGCTGGCCTTCCCCGGCATGGTGACCCACTACAAGAGCAATGCGCCCACTGTCGATCCGGCCAGCGTCACCTTCGGCCAGGACAGCGCCTATGGCCAGGACAGTTATGGCGCGGGCGACGCCGGGGCGGCGTTCCAATGATCACGCAAACGGCCTCTTCGCACGACGCCCCTTCCGGGCCGCGGCGCACACGCGTCAAGATCTGCGGGCTGACCCGTCCGCAGGACCTGGACGCGGCCGTGGCGGCCGGCGCCGACGCCGTCGGCCTGGTCTTCTATCCGCCCAGCCGCCGCTGCCTGACGCCGGAGCAGGCCGCCGCGCTGCGCGCCCGGGTGCCGGCCTTCGTCGGCGTCACGGCCCTGTTCGTCAATCCCGATGCCCAGGCGGTGCGCCAGGTGATCGATGCCGTGCATCCGGATCTGCTGCAGTTCCACGGCGAGGAATCCCCCGATTTCTGCGCCGCGTTCGGCATGCGCCACATCAAGGCCTTCCGGGCCGGGGCGCCCGGGCTGGACTCCGCCGCGGATCTGGCCCGGGCCTGCGAGGCCCATGGCCGGGCGGTCGTCTGGCTGTTCGACAGCTACAGCTCCGGCTACGGCGGCAGCGGCAGCCACTTCGAC
>CBFGXR010000330.1:0-2762 GCA_965652675.1 uncultured Castellaniella sp. | reverse complement strand
GATCCGCCGCCAGGGCATCTATTTTGCCATGATCACGCTGGCCCTGGCGCAGATGTTCTATTTCCTGGCGGTGGGGCTGAAGCAGTACGGCGGCGACGAAGGCCTGCCGATCCGCCAGCTCAGCCGTTTCGGGGTGCTGACCGGCAGCCACGCCGGCCTGTACCTGGCCCTGCTGGCCTGCCTGGGCGCCAGCCTGCTGCTGCTGCGCCGCGTGATCCGTTCGCGCTTCGGCCTGATCCTGCGGGCCTCCAGCATGGACGCCCGGCGCGTGCGGGCCGTGGGCACCTCGCCGCTGGGATACCGCCTGCTGGCCTACGTGCTGTCGGCCGAACTGTGCGCCCTGGCGGGATTCTTCCTGGCGAACCTGACCGCCTTCGCCTCGCCCGCCTACATGGCGTGGACGGCCTCCGGCGAACTGATCATCATGGTGCTGCTGGGCGGCGCCGGCACCCTGGTCGGTCCGGTGGTGGGCGCCGCCGGCTTCCTGCTGCTCGAGGAAGGACTGAAGGGCCTGACCGACCACTGGATGATCATCATGGGGCCGGTGATCGTGCTCATCGTGCTGTTCCTGCGCAACGGGCTCTGGGGCATGCTCGTCCCGTCCGGGGAGGACCGCTGACATGCAATCCCTGCTTTCGATCCGCAGACTGGTCAAGCGCTACGGCGGCCTGCTGGTCACGGACCACGTGGACCTGGACATCCTGCCCGGCGAGATCCACGCCGTCATCGGCCCCAACGGCGCCGGCAAGACCACGCTGATCAGCCAGATCATGGGCGAGATTCCCTGCGACGAGGGATCCATCCGCCTGGGCGGCCGGCTCATCGACGGGCTCGGCATGGCGCAGCGGGTCCGCGCCGGGATCGGGCGGTCCTACCAGATCACCTCGGTGATCCAGCGCTTCACCGTGCTGGAAAACGTGTTCCTGGCGGTCCAGGGCTGCCGGGGCCACGGCTTTCATTTCTGGACGCCGGCGGTGGAGACACCCGCGCTGGTGGAACGGGCGGACGAGCTCATCGAACTGATGGGGCTGTCGGCCCGGCGGGACGCGCCGGCCCTGTCGCTGTCCTACGGGCAGCAGCGCCAGCTGGAGATCGCCATGGCGCTGGCGGCGGAACCGAAGGTGCTGCTGCTGGACGAACCCATGGCCGGCATGGGGCATGGCGACACCGGTTCGGACATGATGGTGGAACTGCTGCGGCGCCTGAAGAGCCGCTACGGCATCCTGCTGATCGAGCACGACATGGACGCGGTGTTCTCCCTGGCGGATCGCATCAGCGTGCTGTTCTATGGTAAGGTCATCTGCTGCGGCGATGTGGAGACGATCCGCCGCAGTCCCGAAGTCCGCGAGGCCTATCTGGGCGACGAGGAGCTGCCGGCATGAACGCGGCGCGCAGCGCCGGGGAGGCGACATGAATACTTTGTTGAGCGTCGAGGACCTGGCGGCCGGCTACGGGCGCAGCCAGGTGCTGTACGGCATGCGTCTGCGGATCGACGCCGGGCAGTGCGTGACCCTGCTGGGCCGCAACGGCATGGGCAAGACCACGACCATCAAGAGCATCATGGGGATGCATCCGGCCTGGAAAGGCCAGGTCCGGTTCAACGGCGCGGATATCAGGAACCTGCCCAGCCATCGGGTGGCGCAGCGCGGCGTCGGCCTGGTGCCGGAAGGCCGGCAGATCTTTCCCAACCTGTCGGTCGAGGAAAACCTGGTCGCGACGGCCGCGGACCGCCACGGAAAGTCCAATCCCTGGACGCTGGCGCGCATCTACGAACTGTTCCCGCGCCTGCGGGAACGCGCCGGCAACTTCGGCAATCAGCTTTCGGGCGGGGAACAGCAGATGCTGGCCATCGGCCGGGCCCTGATGACCAATCCGGAACTGCTGATCCTGGATGCCGGCATGAACGCGGCGCGCAGCGCCGGGGAGGCGACATGAATACTTTGTTGAGCGTCGAGGACCTGGCGGCCGGCTACGGGCGCAGCCAGGTGCTGTACGGCATGCGTCTGCGGATCGACGCCGGGCAGTGCGTGACCCTGCTGGGCCGCAACGGCATGGGCAAGACCACGACCATCAAGAGCATCATGGGGATGCATCCGGCCTGGAAAGGCCAGGTCCGGTTCAACGGCGCGGATATCAGGAACCTGCCCAGCCATCGGGTGGCGCAGCGCGGCGTCGGCCTGGTGCCGGAAGGCCGGCAGATCTTTCCCAACCTGTCGGTCGAGGAAAACCTGGTCGCGACGGCCGCGGACCGCCACGGAAAGTCCAATCCCTGGACGCTGGCGCGCATCTACGAACTGTTCCCGCGCCTGCGGGAACGCGCCGGCAACTTCGGCAATCAGCTTTCGGGCGGGGAACAGCAGATGCTGGCCATCGGCCGGGCCCTGATGACCAATCCGGAACTGCTGATCCTGGACGAGGCCACGGAAGGCCTGTCGCCCCTGGTGCGCCAGGAGATCTGGGCGGCGCTGGCCCTGCTGCGCCGCGAGGGCATGGCGATCCTGGTGATCGACAAGAACCTGGCGCCGCTGCTGCAGCTGGCGGATCACCACTACATCGTGGAAAAGGGCCGGGTCGTCTGGGACGGCGATTCGGCCGCGCTCGGGGCCGATCCGGACATCCGGCAGAAATACCTGGGCGCCTGACGGTGGCCGCGCGCGCCGGCCGGCGCGTGGGTTCCGGCCTGTAAACAGGGGGCGCCCGCCGGGCGGGCCCTGTCGGGAATGGCGCGGATTCAGTCCAGCGTGGGGGTGACGCTGGGTGCT
>CBFGXR010000329.1:0-2769 GCA_965652675.1 uncultured Castellaniella sp. | reverse complement strand
CGGTAGGCGACGACCTTGTCGTCCGCGTCCACGGCGGCGACGGAGTCCTCGCAGTCCATGATGGTGGTCAGGGCCGACTCGACGACCACGTCCTTGATGTGGGCGGCGTCGGTCTTGCCGATGGGGTGGTCCGCGTCGAACTGGATCTCGATGTGCAGGCCGTGGTGGCGCAGGACCAGGGCCTGCGGGGCGGCGGCGTCGCCGCGGTGGCCCAGGAAGGCGCCGGCGTCGGCCAGGCCGGTGACCGTGCCGTCCTTCAGCGTGACGCGCAGGTCGCCCTGGATGACGGCGTAGGCCGTGGCGTCGCTGTGCGAACCGCCGGCCAGGGGGAAGCTTTCGTCCAGGAAGCGGCGGGCGAAGGCGATGACGCGCGCGCCGCGCACCGGGTTGTAGCCGCCGGCGCGTTCGACGCCGTCGGTTTCGGGGATCGCGTCGGTGCCGTACAGGGCGTCGTACAGGCTGCCCCAGCGGGCGTTGGCGGCGTTCAGGGCGTAGCGGGCGTTCATCACCGGCACGACCAATTGCGGACCGGCCTGGGCGGTGATCTCGACGTCGACGTTCGCGGTGGTGACGGCGACCTGGGCGGGGGCGTCCTTCAGGTAGCCGATGTCCTTCAGGAAGGCGCGATAGGCGGCCGGGTCGGCGACGGGGCCGGGATGCCTGGCGTACCAGTCGTCCAGAGCGGCCTGGAGGCGGTCGCGTTCGGCCAGCAGGGCGCGGTTCCGGGGCGCGAGGTCATGAATGATCGCCGACAGGCCTTCCCAGAAGGCGGCCGGCTGGATGCCCGTGCCCGGCAGGGCTTCCTGTTCGAGGAAGCGGTGCAGGGAGGCGGCGATCTGGAGTCCATGGCTGGAAATGCGATCGGTCATGATGGTCCTTGGATGATCTTGAATGAAGTCAAGCTAGGATTATAGGCAGTCTTCTATAAGAGTTAAAGGGTGCCCGCCCGCCGGGGGTGCCTGGATCCGCATCCGCAAGTACTTGTCGTACAAAAGAAAACGCCCGCTTCCTGGGAAGCGGGCGGGCTATATGCCGGGTCGGATAGTGCTTATACCTGGGCGATGTGCAGCAGGTTGGTGCTGCCGCTGCGTCCGAACGGCAGGCCGGCGATCACGATCAGCATGTCGCCCGGTTCGGCCAGTCCGGCCTGGCGGGCGGCGGCCGTGGCGCGGTCGATCATTTCGGTCGATTCGTGCAGCTGCTCGGGGAAGTGGACCGGGCGCACGCCCCAGGCCAGGGCCAGGCGGCGGGCGGTTTCCGGCTGCGAGGTCAGGGCCAGGATCGGCGTGGAGGGGCGTTCGCGGCTGGCGCGCAGGGCGCTGAAGCCCGAGGCCGTGTAGGCCACGGTCGCGGCCGGCTCCAGCAGGCCCGCGACGCGGCGCAGGGCGCAGCAGATGGCGTCCGGGATGTTGGCCTCGGCCGGGCTGTGGGTGGCTTCCAGGCTGGCGCGCCAGGACGGGTCGGCCTCCACCTCGTGGATGATGTGCTCCATGATGGTGACCGCTTCGACCGGGTACTGGCCGGACGCCGACTCGGCCGACAGCATGACGGCGTCGGCGCCGCTGTAGACGGCGGTGGCCACGTCGGAGGCTTCCGCGCGGGTGGGCACGGGCGCGCTGATCATGGATTCCAGCATCTGCGTGGCGACGACCACCGGCTTGCCGGCGGCGCGCGCCCGGCGCACGATGCGCTGCTGCAGCACCGGCACGCGCTGCGGGGGCAGTTCCACGCCCAGGTCGCCGCGCGCCACCATGATGCCGTCGGCCTGCGCCACGATGGCGTCCAGATGTTCGATGGCGGCGGGTTTTTCCAGTTTCGCCATGATCCAGGCGCGGTTGCCGATCAGGCCGCGCGCCTCGACGATGTCCTCTGGCCGTTGCACGAAGGACAGGGCGACCCAGTCCACGCCCAGCGACAGGCCGAAATCGAGATCGGCGCGGTCCTTGGGCGTCAGCGGGGAGATCGGCAGGATGACGCCGGGCACGTTCACGCCCTTGCGGTCGGACAGCGGGCCGCCCACCAGCACGGTGGTCTCGGCGAAATCCGGGCCGTGGCGGTCCACGCGCAGGCGCAGCTTGCCGTCGTCCAGCAGCAGGTCGGTGCCGTCCTCCAGGGCGGCGAAGATTTCCGGGTGCGGCAGGTTGGCGCGCGCGGCGTCGCCTTCGGCGGGGTCCAGGTCCAGGCGGAAGGCCTGGCCCGCCGTCAGGACGGTCTTGCCCTCGGCGATCCGGCCCACGCGCAGTTTCGGCCCCTGCAGGTCCATCAGGATGCCGATGGGACGGCCCAGTTCCTGTTCGACCTGCCGGATGAGGCGGTGGCGTTCGGCGTGGTCCTCGTGCGTGCCGTGGCTGAAGTTCAGGCGGAACACGTTGGCGCCGGCCTGGGCCAGGGCGCGGATCTGTTCGAGGCTGGAACTGGCCGGCCCCAGGGTGGCCAGGATGCGGGCGCGACGGTCGGTTTTCATGAGCGGGCTCCCGCGTAGAGGTGGTCGGCGCCGTCCAGGGCGGCGACGCCGGCCCGGGCCACCTGGGCGTCCTGCCCGGCCTGCACGCCGGATACGCCGACCGCGCCGATGACGCTGCCGTCGAAATAGATGGGCTCGCCGCCTTCCAGGGGCACGACCGGCATGGACAGGGCGGCGATGCGGCCCTGGTTGACCATGTCTTCGTAGACTTTGCTGGGCTTGCCGCTGAGGACGCAGGCGCGGGCTTTTTCCGGCGCGATCTGGGCGCTCATGAGGGGGGCGCCGTCCATGCGCTGCAGCCACAG
>CBFGXR010000328.1:0-2772 GCA_965652675.1 uncultured Castellaniella sp. | reverse complement strand
CTCCGACTCGCAACGGAGCACGACCTTGGGCATGCCCTCCTCCAGCCAGCGGCGGATGACGGCGCCGAAATAGAAATCCTCGTCCGGGTTGCGCGCGCCAAAATACAGAAACATGGGCGCCTTGCGGACATTGCCGCGGATGAAACCCGCCAGGGGGGCCACGCCGGTGCCCGCGCCGATCAGCACGACGGGACGGCGCGAGGTCTCCAGAGTGAAACCCGGATTGGGCTTGATGAAGGCCTGGATGCGGTCGCCGGGCTTCAGGCCATGCAGAAAGCCCGAGCAGACGCCGTCGGGCATCCGCCGCACGCAGATTTCCAGGAAGCCGTCGCGAAATCCGGAGGCCAGGGAATAATAGCGGGGCACCGGGCTGCCGGGCGGCACAATGCCGACCAGATCGCCCGCCCTGAAGCGCGGCATGCCCCGGCCCAGCAAGCGCGCCAACAGGCCGCTGTCCCGCCAGCGCAGGCGCAGGATCGCGGCCGGGCCGGCCGGACCGCCCGCATAGTCCTGGCGTTCCGCCAGTTCCAAAGTGAAGGTTTCCGGAACGCGCGGGACATATTCCAGGGTCAAGGTTTCGCCCAGCGCTTCGGACAGGGCCGCGCCCCAGCGGGCGAACTGCTGCGCCGACTGCTGGTGGATACACTCCAGCGGCATGGTCAGCGGCCAGCCGGCGGTCCGCAAAGCACGGTCCAGCGCTTCGGCATAGCCGCAGAACGCCGGGAACTGACGATCGCCAAAGCCGAGCACGGACACCGGCACCCCGCCCGCCTTCTGTCCGACGATCCGGTCCAGCGCCCGAGCGGCATGCGCCGGCGCCTGACCATCCCCATAGGTCGCCGCCAGGATGAGCACCTGACGGACGGATTCCGTCACCTGGAACTGCTCCAGCGGCGCGGTATGGACCCGATGGCCGTTGCGCGCCAAGGCATCATGCAGGGCTTTCGCGAAGCCCCAGGTCGTACCGCCCTCGCTCGCCACGAAAATCAGCGTGTCGGCCCGCCGCGCGGGGCTGTTGTCCGCCAGCCTCGGCACACGAGCACGTCCCTGGCGCCAGATCAGGAATCCGGAGACCCAGAAAACCGGCAGGCACAGGCCGGCCAGCCCAAGGACCAGCGCCCAGGCCCACAGCCCCTGGCCGGTATGCAAAGCGTAGACCCAGTCATAGAACGCACGGGCGGTGGAAGCCGGCTGCCAGGAAAGGACATGACCGCTGCGACGGTCGATCCAGCCGTCGCCTGCATCGGTGACGACATGCCAGACATCCTCGGGATCGTCGGCTGCGGGGAAACTCAACTTGCGCAATCCGTCGGTCGAAAGAGCCCGCAGCAGCGGCAAGCTTCCCACCGTCCGGTCCGGCTGGTCGCCCGGAACGGACATGACGTCCGGATCCGTGGCCGAATCGGCCTGGATCAGGCTGAAGGTGGTCGCGCTCATGTAGAGCGCGGTCAGCGAGGACAGGGCCAGGACCAGGGCCAGGATCCGGCCGCTGATCCCATGGATGCGCTGGGCCGGAGTCCCGCGGATCCGTCCCGAGGCGAGATGGCGCCATCCGCCCAGGCGGCGGGCCAGCATCAGAATGCCCGAGAAGGTCAGCAACAGCATGGCCAGCGCGACCCCGGCCGCGACCAGGCGGCCCGGATCGTCCAGCATGAAGGAGCGGTGCAGGTTGCGCACCCAGCGTTCGACCGCGGACGCCTGGTAGTCGCCCAGCACCTGCCCGTTGGCCGGGTCGATCCGGCTGGCGCGGGCCTGGCCGCCATCGAACGAATAGACGACGATCTCGCCCGAAGGCAGACGGCGGATTTCTTCGATCCCGGCAATCCGTTCCGTCGCCCGCTGCGCCAGGACCGCCACCGGCAAGCCGGGCTCGGCCGGTACGGCGCGCCAGGTGTCGCGCACCGGGAAGAAAGCCAGGATCAGCCCGGTGACTCCGATGACCAGGGCCAGGGCGCCGGCCAACAGGCCCAGCCAGCGATGAATCGGCCGCCATTGCATGATGATTACTGCGCCTGGTAGGTGAAGGAATGGATGAAACGCTTTCCGCCGACCGGCTTGCCGGCACCGGCCAGGGTCAGCGGAACGCGGATTTCGGACGGGCTGTCGCGCATGTCTTCCACGGCGGCATCGACATGGATCTCGTAACCGGCGTCGAACAGGGCGTCGACCAGATCAGCCGTCACTTTCAGCGTCCGGCCTTCCCCCACGCTGGCGCCGGTCACGCCGTCGAGCCGCGCGGCGTCGCCCGACGACAGCCGGTTCCACTCGCTCAGGTGCTTGTAGTATTTGGCCTTGCCGCCCGCCACCCAGAGGGTGCCCGCATAGGCGCCTTTGGCATCCGTCAGGTAGACCGCCAGGTAGGCGCCATCGCCGCCATAGTTCTTCAACGTGGTGGACAGGGTCACCGTGCGGCTCTGCGCCAGGGCGGGGACGGCCAGGGTGGTGGCGGCCAGCAGGGCCGCGATCGAAAAGGTCTTCATGGAACAGGCTCCTGTGGAAATTTCGTCCGACCTTGCCCGGAGGGACGCGGCCGGCGTGCAAGACAGCGGTCACCGCACGGTGCCCGCAAACCCGTGGCGCATCATTCGATCCGGGCGCCGCCGACGGATATCCCCGCGGACGGCTTGCCCGCCGGGGCGGCTGCGGGGGCGGCGGGCGTAGAGGCGGCGGGAGCGGTGTCGCGGAGCTCGCTGCGATCGGGGTCGCGGTCGCGGCGGCGTTCGCGATCCTTGTGATCGCGGTATTTGATCTCCACGACCTCCAGCGTTTCCG
>CBFGXR010000327.1:0-2789 GCA_965652675.1 uncultured Castellaniella sp. | reverse complement strand
GGCCGAAATGCGCCGCATGCCGATGGGGCCGGCGCGCGCACGCGCGCTGGAGCTCATCGGGATGGCCGGCCTGTCGGGCTTCGAGCGCAAATATCCCTGGCAGCTCTCGGGCGGCATGCAGCAGCGCGCCTCGATCTGCCGGGCGCTGCTGCACGACCCCGCGCTGCTGCTGATGGACGAGCCCTTCGGCGCGCTCGACGCCATGACGCGCGAAAAGATGAACCTCGAACTGCAGCGGATCTGGGCCGAATCCCGCAAGACGGTCCTCCTGATCACGCACAGCATCCCCGAGGCGATCTTCCTGTCGGACCGGGTCATCGTCATGAGCGAACGCCCCGGCTCCATCGCGGCGGTCTACGACATCGACCTGCCGCGCATGCGTTCGCTGGACGTCATGGGCTCTCCCGAGTTCGCGAAGTACGCCAAGCTGATCCGCGCGCACTTCTATTCCGAAGGCATATTGGACCACTGAGACCCGCCCGAGGGGTGGGGACGCGAGACATGCACGCCATCCGTTTTGTGATCGAGGACATCGGCTTTGCCGAGCGCGATGTCACCCTTCGGCTGCCTTTCAGATTCGGCGGCGCCACCGTGAACGCCTGCCCGCAGGTCTACGTCCGGGTGCGCATCCGCCTGGAAGACGGCCGGACGGCGACGGGCTGCGCGGCCGAAATGATGATCCCCAAATGGTTCGACAAGCGCCCGGAACTGACCCAGGAGCGCAATTTCGAGCAACTGCGCGAGGCCTTGTCCCTGGCCCGCGAGGCCTACCGGTCGGACGTCCGGCCCGACACCGCCTGGGGGCATGCCGTCCGCCACTACCGGGCCGTCCATGACGCGGCGGCGCGGCGCGGCTTGCCGCCCCTGGTGGCGTCCTACGGACCGGCCCTGGTGGACCGGGCGGTGTTCGACGCGGTCTGCCATGCCCTGGGGACGGGTTTCGCCGCGGCCCTGTCGGCCAACGCGGCGGGCATGCGCCTGGCGGGCACCGGCCTGGCCGACGATCTGCTGGATTTCGATCTGGACGCCTTCCTGTCCGCCCACCCCGCGTCCCTGGCCGGCTGGCGGATCGCGGCGCGGCACACGGTCGGGCTGGCCGACGCGCTGGTCGAACCGCCGCCCGGCGCGCCGGACGACGGCCTGCCCGTCAGCCTGGCGCAGGCCATCGCCCGCTATGGCCACCGTCATTTCAAGATCAAGCTCGGGGGTGATGCGCAGGCGGATGCGCGCCGCCTGGCGGAGATCGTGCCGGTGATCCGGGACGTCATGACGGTGGTGACGCTCGACGGCAATGAACAGTACCGCGACGCCGCACACCTGGCCGGATTCCTGGATCTGCTGGAGCGCGATCCCGCGCTGGCGCCCCTGCGGGCGCGCCTGGCCTTCATCGAGCAGCCCCTGGCGCGCGCGCGGGCGCTGGAGACCGATGTCTCGACGCTGAGTCCGCGCGTGCCTCTGCTGATCGACGAATCGGACGCGACGATCGATGCGTTTCCCCGCGCGCGGGCGGCGGGCTACACCGGCGTGTCCAGCAAGAGCTGCAAGGGCTTCTACAAGTCCGTGCTCAACGCGGCGCGCTGCGCGGCCTGGTCGCGCGACACCGGCCGGACCTATTTCCTGTCGGGCGAGGACCTGACGATGCAGGCGGGGCTGGGCGTCCAGCAGGATCTGGCGCTGGCGGGCTGGCTGGGGCTGGCCCACGTGGAACGCAACGGCCATCACTACGTCAATGGTCTGGCGGCCGCGCCGCAGGCCGAACAGCGCGGTTTCCTGCGGGGGTTTCCGACGCTCTATGAGCATTCCGACGGCGCCGTCCGCCTGCGCATCGAGGACGGCGGGATCGATCTGAGCGGTCTCGACTGCGCCGGTTTCGCGACCGGCACGGCCGACGGCCATGTTTCCTGGGACGCGATGCGTTCCGTTTATTGAATCTGAACGAAAAGGACTTCCATGAGCACGCAACGTCTTGGAATCATCATGCATGGCGTCACGGGACGCATGGGCATGAACCAGCACCTGATCCGCTCGATCGTGGCGATCCGCCAACAGGGCGGGGTGGCCCTGGCCAACGGCGACCGGGTGATGCCCGATCCGATCCTGGTGGGCCGCAACCTGGACAAGATCCGGGCCCTGGCCCGGGCGCACGGCATCGAGCGCTGCACCGACGATCTGGACGCGGCGCTCGCCAATCCGGATGACACGGTGTTCTTCGACGCCGGCACCACGCAGATGCGGCCGGACCTGCTGGCGCGCGCCATCGCCGCCGGCAAGCACATCTACTGCGAAAAGCCCATCGCCACCGGCCTGGACGAGGCCCTGCGGGTCTACCGCCTGGCGCAGGATGCCGGCATCAAGCACGGCGTGGTGCAGGACAAACTG
This sequence comes from uncultured Castellaniella sp., assembly GCA_965652675.1. Classification (GTDB taxonomy): domain Bacteria; phylum Pseudomonadota; class Gammaproteobacteria; order Burkholderiales; family Burkholderiaceae_B; genus Castellaniella. Next base: position 410 of record CBFGXR010000327.1, on the reverse strand, counting down.
TTCCTGCCGGGCCTGCGCAAGCTCGACATGCTGCGCCGCTCGGGCTTTTTCGGCCGCATGCTGTCGGTGCGCATCGAATTCGGCTACTGGGTGTTCGAAGGCGACCTGCAGCCCATCCAGCGCCCGTCCTGGAACTACCGCAAGGAGGACGGCGGCGGCATGATCCTCGACATGGTCTGCCATTGGCGCTACGTGCTGGACAATCTGTTCGGCGAGGTCCAGTCCGTGTCCTGCCTGGGCGCCACCCACATCCCCGAGCGTCTGGACGAGCAGGGCCGGCCGTACGAGGCCACCGCCGACGACGCCGCCTACGCCACCTTCCAGCTCAAGGGGCACGGCGGCGAACCCGTCGTCGCGCAGGTCAACAGTTCCTGGACCACGCGCGTGCGCCGCGACGACCTGGTGACCTT
>CBFGXR010000326.1:0-2802 GCA_965652675.1 uncultured Castellaniella sp. | reverse complement strand
ATGGCCGACGAGCAGGCCCGCGAGGCCGAGAGCCTGTCCGCCCAGGGCACCCAGATCGCCAGCCTGTCGCAGCAGACCAACGACACCGTGGCGGGTGCCGCCGGCGTGTTCCGCCAGCAGCTCGAAGGCCTGCGCGCCACCCAGGAACAACTGGCCGATCTGCACCGCCGGGTGGCCCGGGTGACGACCCAGATGCAGTCCTTCTCCGAGGTCATCGCTCAGCTCAGCCACCGGGCCCGCTCGGTCGAGGACACCAGCCGCCTGATCAAGGACATCGCCCTCCAGACCCACCTGCTGGCCCTGAACGCGGGGGTCGAGGCCGCCCGCGCCGGAGAGGCGGGCCGGGGTTTCGCGGTGGTTGCCAGCGAGGTCGGCAAGCTGGCCGAGCGCGTCAACGCGGCCACCGGCGACATCGTCCAGCACACCGGGGAAATCCTCGGCCTGGTGTCCGACACCGAACGGCAGAGCCAGTCCATCCATGCCGACATGCGCGCGTCCGACCGCCTCGTGGACGACTTCGCCGGGCAGTTCGACGGCCTGGTGCGCGAACTGGGCGGCGTCGGCGCCCAACTGGACGATGTGGCCGAGCACGTCGCCCAGGTCAACCAGACCAACCAGGACATGAGCCGTTCCATCGGCCGCATCGCCGATCACAGCGCCATCCTGCGCCAGCGCATGCAGTCCATGCGCGAACAGGTGCATGGCGTGCGCACCCAGACCGAAAGCCTGCAGGAAATGCTGGCGGCCTGGCGCACCGGCGCCACGCCTTTCGACGATCTGGCCATCCGCCTGGGCCAGTTGCGCGACCGTTGCGCCGGGCTGCTGCGCCAGGCCCGCGCCGACGGCCTGGACGTCTTCGACAAGGCCTACCGCCAGATTCCCGGCAGCCAGCCGCCGCGCTACCACGTGGCCTACGACCAGGCCATCGATCAGGCCCTGCAGAGCATCCTGGACGCGGCGCTGGACCAGGTGCCGCACGGCTATTACGCGATCCTGGTGGACATGAACGGCTACGCGCCGACGCACAACCGCCGCTATTCCCGCCCGCCCACCGGCGACGTGGCGCACGACACGCTGCACGCGCGCGACAAGCGCCTGTTCGACGACCAGATCAGCAAGGGCGCGATCGGCAACCGAGGCGGCGTGCTGTGCCAGACCTACATGCGCGACACCGGGGAAATCATCACCGACGTCTCCGTGCCCCTGGATCTGGACGGCGCGCGCTGGGGCGCCGTGCGCATCGGCCTGGACTATCTGCAGTTCGAGCAGGCCGTGTCTCCCGCCGTCGCGGCCGCCGCCGCACCGCAGCTTGCAAGCCCTTGAATTGCCGCGCCTAATGCGCTTTTATCCGTGCTTCGCCAGGGGCGCCAGGACACTACAATCCAGGCTGTCTGCATTGTCGTCGGCTGAGCATGGCCCAGGATAGCGATCTCGAAAAAACAGAAGCAGCGACTCCACGGCGCCTCCAGAAAGCGCGCGAGGAAGGCCAGGTCGCGCGCTCTCGCGAGCTGGGCACCTTCATGGCCCTGATCGGCGGCATCGGCGCCCTGTGGCTCGGGGGCGAGACGATCTTCCGCACGATGCGCGGCATCCTGCTCAGCGGCCTGTGGTTCGACACCCGGATCGCACGCGATCCCCAGGTCATGCTTAACGGGGCGGGCGAATCCGCCTGGCAGGGGCTGTTGATCGTGCTGCCGTTCATGGCCCTGCTGCTGGTGATCGGCATCTTTTCCTCGGTGGCGCTGGGGGGCTTCCTGCTTTCGCCCAAGGCCCTGGAACCGAAATTCGAGCGGCTCAACCCGCTGCCGGGGATCAAGCGCCTGTTCGCCGCGCAGACCCTGATCGAGCTCATCAAGACGCTGGCCAAGGCGGGGCTGGTCGGCTTCATCGGCGTCAAGGTCATCTGGGCCTATCGGGACGACATGCTGGCCTTGTCCCGCATGGCGCCCACCGAGGCCCTGGCGCGCGGACTGGATCTGACCGCGCTGTGCTGCCTGCTGATCGCCTCGTCGCTGATCATCATCGTGCTGATCGACGTGCCCTGGCAGCTCTGGAACCATGCCAAGCAGCTGCGCATGTCCAAGGAAGACGTCAAGCAGGAACACAAGGACAGCGACGGCGATCCCCACGTCAAGGGCCGCATCCGCGCGCAGCAGCGCGCCATGGCGCGGCGGCGCATGATGAGCGCCGTGCCCGAGGCCGACGTGGTCGTCACCAACCCGACCCACTACGCCGTGGCGCTGCGCTACAGCGAAGGGCAGGGCGGGGCGCCCGTGGTCGTGGCCAAGGGCTCCCGCCTGATCGCCGCCCAGATCCGCGAACTGGCCGAACGGCACGGCGTCGCCCTGCTGGAAGCCCCGCCGCTGGCGCGCGCCCTTTACCATCATGTCGAGATCGACCGGGAAATCCCCATCGCCCTGTACGCCGCCGTGGCCGAGGTCCTGGCCTGGGTCTATCAGCTGCGCAACTGGCGGCAGGGCTCGGGTACACTGCCGCAGGCGCCGCAGGACCTGCGCGTGCCGCCCGAACTCGATCCGCAACACGGCCTGCAACACGGCTCTGAACAGGCCCTAGTCCCCGCCTCATGAACAGTTTCCTGGATTTTCTCAAGACCCACGGCTCCGGGCATGCCCGCCTGATGGCCGGGCCCGTGCTGATCCTCATGGTCCTGGCCATGATGATCCTGCCGTTGCCGCCCTTCATCCTGGACCTGCTGTTCTCCTTCAACATCTCCCTGTCGGTGATGATCCTGCTGGTGGCCATGTTCACGCGCAAGCCGCTGGATTTCGCCGCCTTCCCCTC
>CBFGXR010000325.1:0-2815 GCA_965652675.1 uncultured Castellaniella sp. | reverse complement strand
GGCTCGAGCTGGACGTGCTGGCGCAGGCCGGACGGCTCGATCGTCCGCCGATGGACGTCCTGTGCGACCTGAGGGTGGCGCTGGACGCGTTCGAAGACATGCCGCCCGAGCTCAAGGCGCGCATCGGCGCGGCCTTCGACGCCATCGAGGCCGGGCTGACGATGCGCGAACGCCTGGACGGGCACCCGGTCTTCGGCTCGCTGGCGCCGGAAGACCACTGGCGCCTGTTCACGCCGGGCAATCTCCAGGACAGGCCCGGCGCGGGCAAGTGGGCCCTGGAACAGCACGGCCAGGGCTCGCTGGCGGCCATGCAGCGCGCCTTTCTCGGGATGCTCGACGATGTGCGGGACGGTGCCCCCCTGGACGATCGCTGGCTGGACCGGATCCAGCGGACGGGTTCGGAAAACACCTTCCGCAACGAAGACCTGAGCAACCTTTACAAGACGTCCTTCAAGGCGATGGACGTGGACGGCAGTGTGGCGATCAGCATGATCGAGCAGGCGCGCGTGCCCTCGGGCTATCGCGACGGGGACACCGACCTGAACCTGCGGCGGGACACCCAGCTCACGCCCGCCGGCCGCGACGAGTTGTTGGCGCTGAAAGACGACGATCCCTGGTTCCGGGACATCGTCGAGACCGACGCCGGATTCGACATCGTCTTCGCGCCCCGGACGGACGAGGAATGCCGCGCACGGGCGCGCCCCATCCTGGCGCGCCACGAACAGGACATGGCGCGGGCGCCGACCGGCGAGGACAGGATCGCCGTCATCGCGCGGACCACGCAGGCCCTGTACCGTTCGCACCTGTTCATGGACGGCAATACCCGGACCGCCGTTTTCATCGCCATGAACGGGCTGCTGCTCAAGGCGGGCCTGAGCCCCTGCATCCTGCCCGAGCCCAAGGCGGCGGCGGGCTTCTCGTCGGACGAATTCGCCCGGGAAATCGTCAAGGGGCAGCGGGCGTTCCAGGCCCTGTCGCGCGCACGGGACGGGATTGAATGACGGTCCAGGGAACCTCGCGGGCATCCGGGTTACTCACCGGTCAAGGTGACGCAAGTCTCGGACGGAACCACGGAGAACGCGATGGCAATCGGCCTCGAAAATTTCAGACAGGTGGGTGGCGGGGTCTTCGAGCGGGAAATCCGCCAGAACCCCCAGGGCCAGGAAGGCGTCCGCCAGAGCGGCCTGTCGCGTCTGGCGGGTCGTATCCAGAACTGGTTCCGCTCCCCCGAGGACATGCAGGCGCGCCACCAGGAGCGCGCCCAGGTCAAGGACGCCTTCGTCAAGCTGCTCATCAAGACCGAAGGCCAGGAAGGCGCGCAGCGCGCGCTGCGGTCCTGCGGCCTGCCGGACGACTGGGTGAGCAACGACCGTCCTCTGACCAACCACCAGGTCGACAAGATCCTGAACAAGGCCCAGGAATACCGGCTGCAGGTGGTGCGGCACAATGAAACCCTGCTGAACGACACCCTGCAGGGCCTGGAAGGCCCCGAACTGCGCGACGTGCGGGCGGCCGTCATCCGCGCCGTGCGCGACGATTCCCGCTATGGCAACACCCCCTTGAGCCGGGTGGACGTCCAGTCCCTGCGGACCCGGGCCGAGACCGAACTGCGCGAATTGCGCGCCCGGCAGTGCGAGGAGCGCTTCCCGGAACTCACGAAGCTGGTCCAGGATGCGCCCAAGGGCAGTCCGCTGTCACGGGTCGCGCTCGATCCCGCCCGCCTCACCCAGGACCTGCGCCAGGTCTGCAGCGGCGGCGGGCGGTCCGATCCGCAGTTCGTCGGCGCCTTGAACCTGCTCGACCAGACCACGGAACTGCTGGGGCGCCAGGCCTGGAACCAGGACGGGCTGCAAGGCCTGTCGGATGAAATTCAGCTGCACCGTGTCGACCTGGATATTTGCCGGCTGGAATTGCTCACCAGGGATCTGGACATCCAGGAGTCGATCGGCGCTCTGCAGGACGATCTGGATGCGGTCGTGCAGGATCTTGGCCAGGAGCAGGACCCCGATGCCCTGAAGGCGCTCCAGGCGCGCAAGGACACGCTGGAAGGGCAGCTTCGCGCGCTGACGGAAAAACAGGAAATCTGCCAGGCGCTGTTCGGCGAACTGGATCGGCAGACCACCTTGCTGGATGCCAAGAGCGCCTATGTCGATGAAATGCGCCTGACCGACCCCCTGACCGACCGTTCCGTCAAGCACAGCAACCTGGTCTGGGCCGAGGCCGGCCAGCACCTGCTGGACCGGCTGGACGAGGACATCCGCACGGGCGCGCTGGTGCTCACCGACAACGACCAGCTGGATGCGCTGGCGCAGGTCCGGGCCCAATGGAACCAGCTGTGTGTCGACCGCGGCCAGGAATACCAGGACAGCGAGAACGTCGATACGCTGCAGTCCGTCGAGGCGCCCGGCAAGTCGAACATGGACACGCACCCCATCGTGCAGGGCAAGCGCGACACGCTGCAGGACCTGCGCGCCCGCCTCGAGGGCGTCGGCATCCCCCGGGGCACGCTCGATGCGCTGTTCTCCAAGTCCAGCCTGGCGCGCAGCGAACGCCAGGCCCTGTCGGGCATGGAAACCTGGCAGCCGGTGCGGCGTGAAATGCCCGTGATGCGCGACGGCGTGATGCGCACCTACACGAGCGAGATCGTGCCGGCCCAGTTCATCAACCGCGATCTGGGCGTCGATCTGGGCAACGGCCGCACGGGCGGGGTGTCCGCCGGCGTCAAGGACAGCGAAGACCACGCCCGCAACCTCAAGGTCAGCCGCCTGCTCGATCATCCCCCGGGGCACGCTCGATGCGCTGTTCTCCAAGTCCA
>CBFGXR010000324.1:0-2819 GCA_965652675.1 uncultured Castellaniella sp. | reverse complement strand
TGGTCGTCGGCGACAAGGAACGCGAATCCGGCGCCGTGTCCGTGCGCGGGCGCGGCAATCTGGATCTGGGCACGATGCCGGTGGCGGATTTCACCGCCCGGCTGAAGCACGAAATATCGACTCGCCAGCAGGGGACCGGACCGGCCCAGGCCTGATTCGCCCCCTTTTTCATCAACTCACAGGAGTTCTCGACATCGCAACCGAAAAGAAACACCGCGTCAACGGTGAGATCCGCATTCATGAAGTCCGCCTGATCGGCGTGGACGGCGAACAGCTGGGCATTGTCCGCACGTCCGAGGCCTTGTCCATGGCCGAACAGAACGACGTCGACCTGGTCGAAATCGCCCCCACGGCCAGCCCCCCGGTCTGCCGCCTGATGGACTACGGCAAGTTCAAATACCAGGAACAGAAGCGCCAGGCCGAAGCCCGTTCCCGCCAGAAGATCATCCAGGTCAAGGAAGTCAAGTTCCGCCCGGGTACCGACGAAGGCGACTACCAGGTGAAACTGCGCAATCTGCGCCGCTTCATCGAGGACGGCGACAAGGCCAAGGTCACGCTGCGCTTCCGCGGCCGCGAGATGGCCCACCAGGAACTCGGCATGCGCGTCCTCGAACGGGTGCGCGACGACCTGGGCGAATTGGTCCTGGTCGAGGCCATGCCCAAGCTCGAAGGCCGTCAGATGGTGATGGTGCTGGCGCCGCGCAAGAAGGCTTGATGAGGCGGGGCTTGCGGCGGTCCTCCGCGGACTGTCGCAAGCCGGACGGATCCGGACGCCGTGCGAGGCGCGAGGTGAAGCGCCGCCCCGGTTGGAGACGTCCCCGCGGGACACCAGAGGTATCACAGAGGCATTCATGCATTTTCTGTTCGTCATCGATCCGCTGCCCGCCCTGAAGGCCTGGAAGGATTCCTCCGTCGCCATCATGCGCAGCCTGGCGGCGCGGGGGCACGACTTCAGCTTCGCCACGATGGGCGACCTGTACGTCGAGGAAGGCCGGGTGCGGGTTGCGGCGACGGCGATGCGCCTGCGCGCCGACGCCGACTGGCACGGCCACGACTGGTGGACGCAGGACGCCGCGCCGCGCGAATGCGCGCTGGCCGACTTCGACGCCGTGCTGATGCGCAAGGACCCGCCCTTCGACATGGAATACGTCTACGCGACGCATCTGTTCGACTTCGCGTCGGCCCAGGGCGCGCGCGTGTTCAATGCCGGGGCGGCCATCCGCAACCACCCGGAAAAGCTCGCCATCACCGAATTCCCGCAGTACACGGCGCCCACGCTGGTCAGCCGCGACATGGCGCGGCTGCGCGCCTTCCACGCGCGATACGGCGACGTCATCGTCAAGCCCCTGGACGGCATGGGCGGCAGCGGCATCTTCCGCCTGCGGCCCGAAGAGCCGAACCTGGGCTCGATCCTGGAGGCCCTGACCGGGATGGGAGAACGCACCATCATGGCGCAGCGCTACATCCCGGAAATCCGCGACGGCGACAAGCGCATCCTGATCATCGGCGGCGAACCGGTGCCGTTCGCCCTGGCGCGCGTGCCGCTGCAGGGCGAGACCCGCGGCAACCTGGCCGCCGGAGGCCGGGGCAGGGCGCAGCCGCTGTCGGACCGCGACCTGGAACTGGCCCGGGCCGTGGGCCAGCGGCTGGCCGGGCGCGGCTTGCTGCTGATCGGTCTGGACGTGATCGGCGACTACATCACCGAGATCAACGTCACCAGCCCCACCTGCTTTGTGGAAATCACCGAGCAGACCGGCTTCGACGTCGCCGGCTGCTTCGTGGAAGCCCTGATCCACGCCGTGAGCGCCCGATGAACACCCGCATCGCGCTGGTCATGCACGATCCCCTGGGCGCGGCCTTCCAGTCCTGCGCCGGGCACGTGCTGGGCCGGGCGCCCGACCTGACGGTTTTCGACGTCGCGCCCGACGCCGATCCCGCCGCCCAGACCGCGCGCATCCTGGACTGGATGCGCGCGCGCGGGCCCGGCGAGCCTGTCCTGATCCTGTGCGACCTGTACGGCGCGACGCCGTTCAACATCGCGGCCCAGGCCCAGCGCCAGGCGCTGGAGGACGGCTACGTGGTGCACCTGCTGACCGGCACCAATGCCTGCATGGTGCTGAAAGCCTTGACAGACCAGCAGGAAAACCCCGAATCTCTCAGTGAACGCGTGCGTCAGGGGGCGCTGCGCGGTATCGTGAACGCGGAACCCCCGTGTGATTGCTAGGAACCCATCTCCATGCCTTCCATCGATCTGGTGATTTCGAACAAGCTGGGATTGCATGCGCGCGCGGCGGCCAAGCTGACCCAGCTGGCCGGGCGCTATCGCAGCGACATCTTCATCTCGCGCGGGGCGCAGCGCGTCAACGCCAAGAGCATCATGGGCGTGATGATGCTGGCCGCGGGCCTGGGCGTGACCGTCAAGATCGACGCCCAGGGCGAAGACGAAACCCAGGCCCTGGGCGACATCCGGGCCTTGTTCGAGGGCCGCTTCGGAGAAGCCGAATAGGGTCTTGCCGCGCATGAACTCGCCGGAACCCGTTTCGTCCATGCTCGCCTCCACCCTGTGCCTGTACGGCCAGGGGGTGGTGCGCGGCTATGCCATCGGCCGGGCCGTCGTCATGAGCGCGGCCTCGCTCGAGGTCGCCCACTACCGCATCGCCGACGGGGACATCGAATCCGAGCAGCGTCGCTTCACCCGGGCGGTGGACGAGACCGTGCGCGACCTGGGCCAGATGGCCGAGGACCTGCCGGCCGACGCCCCGCGCGAATTGGGCGTGCTGCTGTCGGTGCACGCCATGCTGCTGCAGGATCCCATGCTG
>CBFGXR010000323.1:0-2825 GCA_965652675.1 uncultured Castellaniella sp. | reverse complement strand
GTGCGGCAGGGGGGCAGATCCGGCACCAGGCCCGCGTCCAGGCAATGACGCAGGACGTCCTCCGCCATGGAGCGGTAGGTGGTCCACTTGCCGCCCGTCACGGTCACCAGCCCGGACGGACTGACCCGGACGGTGTGTTCGCGGCTGATGGTCTTGGTGCCGCCCTCGTCCTCGTGCGCGGGCCGCACCAGGGGGCGCAGCCCGACCCAGACGCTGAGCACGTCCTCGGCCCGGGGCGCGCGCGCCAGCACGTGGGCGGATTCATTCAGGATGAAGGCGACTTCCTCGGGCAAGGCCCGTGGTTCGCGCGCCACGGCGTCGCGCGGCGTATCGGTGGTCCCCAGGATCAGGTGCCCCAGCCAGGGCACGGCGAACAGCACCCGGCCGTCCCGGGTGCGGGGAACCAGCAGGGCCTCGGTGGACGGCATGAAGGACCGGTCGACCACCAGATGCACCCCCTGGCTGGGCGCCACCATGGGCGTGGTGTCCTGCCCCCGGGCGGCGTCGTCCAGGCGGCGCAGGTCATCGACCCAGACACCGGTGGCGTTGATGACGCAGCGGGCGCGGACCGTGCCTTCGCGGCGCCCCCCGGCATCCAGGGCGTCGCGCCAGCGCACGCCGCCGACACGGCCGTTTTCATGCAGCACGTCGACGACGGGGCAGTAATTCAGCACCAGGGCCCCCTGGGCGGCCGCCGTGCGGGCCAGGGTCAGGGCCAGCCGGGCGTCGTCGAACTGTCCGTCCCAGTATTGCACGCCGCCGAACAGGCCGGCCGTCTTGAGGCCCGGCAGCCGGGCCGCCGTGCGGGCGCGGCCCAGCCATTCGGTGCGGCCCAGGCTGGCCGAGCCGGCCAGGGCGTCGTAGACCTTCAGGCCGGTGCCGTAGAACGGCACTTCCCAGGGCCGGTAGGCGGGCATGATGAAGGCCAGGGGCTGAGCCAGATGGGGCGCGTTGTTCAGCAGCGCCCGGCGTTCGTGCAGGGCTTCGCGCACCAGGCCGATATCGCCCTGGGCCAGATAGCGGACCCCGCCGTGCACGAGCTTGGTCGCGCGAGAGGAGGTGCCGCCGGCGAAATCGTGGGATTCCAGCAGCAGGACCGACAGGCCCCGCAGCCGGGCGTCCAGGGCGACGCCCAGGCCGCTGGCGCCGCCGCCGATGACGATCAGATCGACCTCGGACAAGGCCTCGAGATCATGCAGCAATCGATCCCGATCCGTCGTGACGGGCGGCAGGACAGCGGTCTGGGACATCTTTCACACTCCGGTCAGCGGACGCGGCCTTCCTTCCAGGCCTGCAACAGGGAATCGTAGGACACGGTCTCCGGCTTCGGATTCTCGTTGGCGAGTTTCTTCCACGGAGCATGCTCGTCGCTGAGCCACTTGGCCGGATCGCTCTTTTCATTGAGCTTGGGCGCGCAGCGCTTCATGCCGGCCCGTTCCAGACGGGACATGACCTTGTCCATCTCGTTGGCCAGATTGTCCATGGCCTGCTGCGGCGTCTTTTCCCCGGCGATGGCCTGGGACACGTTGCGCCACCACAGCTGCGCGAGCTTCGGATAATCGGGCACGTTGGTGCCGGTCGGGGTCCAGGCCACCCGCGCCGGGCTGCGGTAGAACTCGATCAGGCCGCCGTACTTGTTGGCGTTCTTCGTGAAGTAATCGCTGTGGATGTCGCTGTCGCGGATGAAGGTCAGGCCTTCGATGGATTTCTTCAGCGAGGTCGTCTTGGCGGTCACGAACTGGGCGTACAGCCAGGCGGCGGCGACCTTGTCCGGATCGTGGTTCTTGAAGAAGGTCCACGAGCCCACGTCCTGGTAGCCGTTCTGCATGCCGTCCTTCCAGTAGGGGCCGTGCGGGGCCGGCGCCATGCGCCACTTGGGCGTGCCGTCCTCGTTGACCACCGGCAGCCCCTTCTTGGTCATGTCCGCCGTGAAGGCGGTGTACCAGAAGATCTGCTGGGCGATCTCGCCCTGGGCCGGCACGGGGCCGGCTTCGGAGAAGGTCATGCCCAGCGCCGTCTTGGGCGCGTATTTCTTCATCCAGTCGATGTACTTGGTCAGGGCGTAGACGGCGGCCGGCGAATTGGTCGCCCCGCCGCGCGCCACGGACGCGCCCACCGGCGTGCACTTGTCGTCGGCCACGCGAATGCCCCATTCGTCCACCGGCAGGCCGTTGGGCGTGCCCTTGTCGGCCGAGCCCGCCATCGACAGCCAGGCGTCGGTGAAACGCCAGCCCAGGGACGGGTCCTTCTTGCCGTAGTCCATGTGGCCATAGATGGGCTTGCCGTCCAGGGTCTTGATGTCCTCGGAGAAGAACTTGGCGATATCCTCGTAGGCGGTCCAGGTGACCGGCACGCCCAGTTCGTAGCCGTACTTGGCCTTGAACTTTTCCTTCAGGTCGGGACGGTTGAACAGGTCGTAGCGGAACCAGTACAGATTGGCGAACTGCTGGTCGGGCAACTGGTACATCTTGCCGTCCGGCGCGGTGGTGAAGGACGTGCCGATGAAATCCTTCAGGTCCAGGTTCGGATTGGTGTATTCCTTGCCTGCGCCCGTCATGTAGTCGGTGAGCGACAGGACCTCGCCATAACGGTAGTGCATGCCGATCAGGTCGGAGTCGGAGATCCAGCCGTCATAGATGGACTTGCCCGACAGCATCGAGGTCTGCAGCTTCTCGACCACGTCGCCTTCCTGGATCAGGTCATGGTTGACCTTGATCCCGGTGATTTCCGCGAAGGCCTTGGCCAGGACCTTGGATTCGTATTCGTGGGTGGTGATGGTCTCGGAGACCACGTTGATCTCATTGACCCCTTTGGCCTTGAGTTTG
>CBFGXR010000322.1:0-2829 GCA_965652675.1 uncultured Castellaniella sp. | reverse complement strand
GCTTCCAGGCGACGCTGGAACTCAGCGCCGTCGCCATGGTGATCGCGCTGCTGATTGGCATTCCCGTGGGGGTGCTGGCCGCCGTCAAGCGCGGGTCGTTCTTCGACCACGCCGCCATCACCGCCGCCCTGACCGGCTATTCCATGCCGGTGTTCTGGTGGGGCCTGATGCTGATCATGCTGGTGTCCGTGCAATGGGACCTGATGCCGGTGTCCGGGCGCGTCAGCGCCGCGGTGTTCCTGGACCCCGACAACCCGCTGACCGGTTTCATGCTGATCGATACCCTGCTGTTCGGCGAGGAGGGCAATTTCCTCGACGCGCTGCATCACATCCTGCTGCCGGCCTTCGTGCTGGCGACGATCCCGCTGGCGGTGATCGTGCGCATGACGCGGTCCTCGATGCTGGAAGTCCTGAACGAGGACTACATCCGCACCGCGCGGGCCAAGGGCCTGTCGCGCCTGCGGGTGGTCGTCGTGCACGCCCTGCGCAACGCGCTGCTGCCGGTGCTGACGGTGATCGGGCTGCAGGTCGGCGTGCTGATGGTCGGGGCGATCCTGACCGAAACCATCTTTTCCTGGCCGGGCGTCGGGCGCTGGCTGGTCCACGGGCTGGAGCAGCGCGACTATCCGGTCGTCCAGGGCGGCGTGCTGATGGTCGCCACCCTCATCATCATCGTCAACATGTGCGTCGATATCCTGTACGGGCTGGCCGATCCGCGCATCCGCCATCGCCGGGGGAGGAACTAACATGTCCACGACCGCAACCACGACCGCGGCCGTCCCGGCGCCGCCGGGGCCGTTCAAATCCTTCTGGCAGGACTTCCGCCGCAATCGCGGAGCGCTGATCGGCCTGTACTACATCGTGGCCATGCTGCTGATCGCGATCTTCGCGGGGCTGGTCGCGCCGCACGATCCGGCCGCGCAGTACCGCGATGCCCTGCTGCAGCCGCCCGCCTGGCTCGACGGCGGTTCCTGGCGCTTCGTCCTGGGGACCGACGACGTGGGCCGCGACATCCTGTCACGCCTGATCCACGGCGCGCGCCTGTCGCTGCTGGTCGGCTTCCTGGTGGTCAGCGTCTCGCTGGCGCTGGGGATCTTCTTCGGCGTCATCGCCGGCTACATGGGCGGCATCGTCGACATTTCCATCATGCGCCTGGTGGACATCATGCTGGCCCTGCCCAGCCTGCTGATGGCGCTGGTGCTGGTGGCCATCTTCGGGCCGTCGATCGTCAACGCGTCCCTGGCGCTCAGTTTCGTGGCGCTGCCGCACTACGTGCGCCTGACGCGCGCGGCGGTGCTGCGCGAAATGACCTGCGACTACGTGATCGCCTCGCGCGTGGTGGGGGCGGGCGCCTGGCGGCAGATGTTCGTCAACATCCTGCCCAACTGCCTGGCGCCGCTCATCGTGCAGGCGTCCCTGGGCTTTTCCAACGCCATTCTGGACATGGCCGCGCTGGGCTTCCTGGGCATGGGCGCGCAGCCGCCCACGCCCGAATGGGGCACCATGCTGGCCAACGTGCTGCAGTTCGCGCAGAGCGCCTGGTGGGTCGTGACCTTTCCCGGCCTGGCGATCCTGCTGGCCGTGCTGGCCTTCAATCTGATGGGCGACGGCCTGCGCGACGCCCTCGATCCGCGTCTGAAGGTGTAGGACCATGCTCGAAATCCAGAATCTGTCCGTCCATTTCGGCGACGAGGCCGCGCCCTTCAAGGCCGTGGACCGCATCAGCTACAGCGTCCAGGCGGGCGAAGTCGTCGGCCTGGTCGGGGAATCCGGTTCGGGGAAATCCGTCAGCTCCCTGGCCCTGATGGGGCTGATCGACTTTCCCGGCCGGGTGCATGCCGACGCCCTGCGCTTCGACGGCCAGGACCTGCTGCGCATGCCGGAAAAGCGGCGCCGTTCCCTGATCGGGGCCGAGGTCTCGATGATCTTCCAGGATCCGATGACCAGCCTGAACCCCTGTTACACGGTGGAATTCCAGATCACCGAGGCCTTGCGCGCCCACGGCGGCGGTTCGCGGCGCGCGCTGCGGTCCCGGGTGATCGAACTGCTGGAGCAGGTCGGCATCCCCGACCCGGAATCGCGCCTGCGCGCCTATCCGCACCAGTTGTCGGGCGGCATGAGCCAGCGCGTGATGATCGCCATGGCGATCGCCTGCAAGCCGCGCCTGCTGATCGCCGACGAGCCGACCACCGCCCTGGACGTCACCATCCAGGCCCAGATCATGGACCTGCTGCTGTCGCTGCAGCGCAGCGAGGGCCTGGGGCTGGTGCTGATCACCCACGATCTGGCCCTGGTCGCCGAGGCCGCCGACCGCATCCTGGTCATGTACGCCGGCCAGTTGGTGGAATCCGGGCCCGCGTCCGACATCTTCCGCCATCCGCGCCATCCCTATACCCAGGCGCTGCTGCGGGCGCTGCCGGAATTTTCCCAGGGCGCCGAGCGCCTGGTGTCGCTGCCGGGCGTGGTCCCGGGCCGCTACGACCGCCCCGAGGGCTGTCTGCTCAGTCCGCGCTGCCCCTATGCCACGGACCTGTGCCGCGCCCGCGAGCCGGAACTGGCCGGGCTGCCCGACGGCCGGCAGGTCAAATGCCACACCCCGCTGGATGATGTGGGTCGGCCAGTGTCCGCCGTGCAGGAGTTGACCGTATGAATGCTTCCCAGATCGCGCCCGCCGCCGCGTCGCCCGCCGAGGCGGAATCCGTCCTCCAGGCCATCGACCTCAAGCGCCACTACGCCGTGGACGGCGGCTTCTTCAAGCCGGCGAAGTCCGTCAAGGCCCTGGACGGCGTGTCCTTCGACGTCGCGCCCGGTGAGATCTGCGGGCTGATC
>CBFGXR010000321.1:0-2837 GCA_965652675.1 uncultured Castellaniella sp. | reverse complement strand
CAGGGCCACGCCCGTGGCGCTGAGCACACCTGGTTCAGCGGCGGATTCCGCAGCCGGATCGGCCAGCGCCGTGGCAAGACTCGTCATTCAGGCCGCCCGATGTTCGAGCGCATGGATTTCCTTGCGCAGATGCTTCAGGGCCGGCGTCACGATGGCGACGAACAGGGCTTCGCGCAGGCGGCGCTGGGCGGGGCTGCTCATCAGGTAGCCGGCGGCGCCCGCGTGCAGGGCGGCCGATTGCGTGGCCCGCAGGCCGAGTTCGGAGGCGCGGGCGCGGGCGCGCAGAACGTCCAGCGGCAGCGCGTCCCGGTCCTGGCGGGCGAGGCGCACGGTTTCCGTCAGCAGGTCCCGCAGGTCGCGGTCCAGCGTTTCGTCCTGGTCGTCCAGGAAGGCATTGACGTGGCTCAGGCGCTGGTTGGTCGCGCGGATGGTTTCCAGGCTGGCCCGCACCAGCCCCAGGCCCATGCCGATCTGCATCAGCAGGAAGCCGGGCTTGATGCGGCCGATATAGTCCTCGAAGACCGCGGGTTCGGCCAGCACGTCTTGCGCGGGAATCCAGGCGTTCTTCAGGTGCACGCCGTAGGTGCCGGTGCCTTCCATGCCGGCGAAGGCCGGGCAGGGGCGCAGCGTCAGCGCGTCCGAACCCGGGGGCACGGCGAACATGATGTAGCCGCCTTCTTCCACGGCCGCGGCGGCGATGACCAGATGGTCCGGTCCCAGGTTCGAGACCCAGGGCAGGGCGCCGTTCACGCGGTAGCCTTCGCCGTCGCGCCGGGCGCGCAGATTGATGCGTTCGATGCCGGCCAGGTGCTTGACGCAGTTGGACATGCCGGTGCCGGCCAGGATCTCGCCCCGGGCGATGGGGGCCAGGTAGCGCTCGCGCGCGGCGGTGTTGTCCGTCTGCTGGAAATACCAGGCGCAGGCCGACTGGCACCAGGCCAGAAAGGCCGTGGAGCCGCAGACGCGCCCGACGCGGGCGATGATGTCGATCTGGGCCGCGAGGTCCAGGCCCAGGCCGCCCGATTCGACGGGCAGCGCGGCGCCGAAGCCGCTCAGACGGCCCAGCGCGTGCATGAAGTCGCCCGGATACCGGCCCTGGTCGATGGCTTCCGCCTGGGGCGCCAGGGCTTCCCGGATCAGGGCGTCGATGCCTTCGCCGTGCGCGGCGGGCAGCAGATCGGTGGACATGCAGGCCTCCAGGATCAGGCGTAGGCCTGCAGTTCCGGGTTGATGGGGGTGCGGGCCAGGTTGTTGGCGTAGTTGCACAGCGTGGCCAGGCTCACGCCCAGTACCACGTCCAGCGCCTGGGCGTCGTCGTAGCCGGCGGCGCGCAGCGCGGCCAGGGCTTCGTCGGCCACCTGGCCGCGGTGTTCCAGGACCTGCAGGGTGAATTGCGCCAGCGCGTTCAGCTTGGGATCGGACAGGGCCTGGGTGCCGCGCAGGGCCTCGACCAGTTCCTGGGGCAGCTGCAGCTTCTTGTAGGCGAGCTTGGTGTGGCCGGCCACGCAGAAGCCGCAGCCGTTGTAGGTGGCGGCCGTGATTTGCACGACTTCGCGCTCGGTGGGGGTGAGGCTGTTGCGGCCATTGATGGCGCCGACGACCTGGTAGGTTTCCAGGGCGGTGGGCGCATTGGCCAGGACGCCCAGCAGGTTGGGCAGAAAGCCGTTGGCCTGGGCGGCGGCGCGCAGGCGGTCCTGGGCTTCGGCCGGGGCGGATTCGACGGATTGGATGGGGAGACGGCTCATGGCGCGGATCTTCTGGACGGGTGGTTATAAGACCCGTTCATTCTAAGGATCCGCATTCTCATGCCGAACGAATATAAGAGTATTAAATTATTCAGCCCTGGAATATGGAGGCGATGCAAAGGCCCCCGGCCGGCGTGCGCCGGCCCGACGCCCGTGTCAGGGCGCCTCCAGCGCCTCGATCCCGGACTGGATCTCCAGCCAGTCCTCTTCATGACCCTGCAGGGCCTTGCTCAGTTCGCCATGCTCGGCCATCAGGCCGGGGCGGGCGTCCTTGTGGGCATCGGTGTAGAAAGCCGGATCGGCCATCAGCGCGTCCAGTTCCGCCAGCCGCGCCTGGACCTTGGCCATGGCGTCCTCGACCCGCTTCAGGCGGGCTTCCAGCGGTTTGCGGCGGGCGGCCAGTTCCTGCCGCGCCTGGGCCTGCTCGCGGCGCTGCGCCTTGCGGTCCTGGCTCGGGGCCGGCGCCGCCGCGCGCGCGACCTGATTGCGCTGCGCCTGGCGCTGCTGCAGCCAGTCGCGGTAGTCCTCCAGGTCGCCGTCGAAGGGCTGGACCCGGCCGTCGGCGACGATCCAGAAGCTGTCCACGGTGGTGCGCAGCAGGTGACGGTCGTGGGACACCAGCAGCACGCTGCCGGGGAATTCAGCCAGCGCGCGCGCCAGGGCCTCGCGGGTGTCCACGTCCAGGTGATTGCTGGGTTCGTCGAGCAACAGCAGGTTGGGCTTGCGCCAGACGATCAGGGCCAGGGCCAGGCGCGCCTTTTCCCCGCCGGAAAAGGGCGCCACCGGCTGGCTGACCATGTCGCCGCCGAAGCCGAAGCCGCCCAGCATGTTGCGCAGTTCCTGTTCGCGCGTATCCGGGGCGATGCGCACGAAGTGCTGCAGCGGGCTCAGTTCCGGGTCCAGCACGTCCAGTTGCTGCTGGGCGAAATAGCCGATCTCCAGGCCCTTGGCCGGGCGATAGGCGCCCGCCAGGGGCGCCAGTTCGCGGGCCAGGGTCTTGACCAGGGTGCTCTTGCCGGCGCCGTTGACGCCCAGGATGCCGATGCGGCTGCCGCCGCGCACCATCAAGCCCACGTCTTCCAGGATGGTGCG
>CBFGXR010000320.1:0-2851 GCA_965652675.1 uncultured Castellaniella sp. | reverse complement strand
CCGGCGTCAGCGAGCGTCACAGTTCCGGTGCCCGGCCGGCCAGGTCCGGGCCCACCTGCGCGCCTCGCGAATGGCCGACCACGTGCGCTCCGCCGGTCTCGTCCAGCGCGCGCAGCAGACGCGCCAGATCGTCGGCATGGCGGTCGACGGCGTACTCCGCCCGGGGGTGGAGCCGCGCGTCGGGCCAGCAGCCGCGCAGGCTGGGCGCGATGACCCGATGCGTATCGGCCAGGGCCGGCACCTGCCAGCGCCAGTAGCGGTAGTCGCACAGCGAGCCGTGGATCAGCAGGATCGGCGCGCCCGCGCCGGCCTGGGTGTAATGCAGGCCGCCGTCGGGCAGGGCGAGGACGTGGTGCGGCGGTTCGGTGCGCGAGCCCGGCATTACAGCAATTTCAGGCGGCTCTTGGCCGTTTCGGCGGACGCGCTGCCGGGGTAGTCCTTGATGATGCGCTGCAGGCTGGCCTTGGCGCTCTTCATGTCGTTGAGTTCGATCTGGTCGGCGGCCACGACCAGCAGGGCGTCGGGCGCGCGGGGATCGTCGGGGCGGTTCTTCACCAGCGACTGCATGGTCTGGATGGAGTTCTTGAAGTCCTTGGAAGCGTACTGGCTGCTGCCCAGGTAGAACTGGGCGTCGCCGGCCAGGTCGCTGTCCGGATAGGACTGGAGGAAGGTCGAGAAGCCGGACGCGGCTTCCTTGTAGCGGCCATTGCGGTACTGGTCGGCGGCGGCCTCGTAGGCGGCCTGTTCCTGCGGGTCGCCGGCCTGCTGGGTCTGGGGCGCGTTGCCGGCGTTGCCGCCGGCCGAGGGTGCGCGCTGGCTCAGTTCTTCGACGCGGCCGCGCAGCGTGGCGATTTCCTGGTGCAGCAGGTCCATCTGGTCGGCCAGCTGCAGCCGGGCCTGCTGGTTCTGGTCGTTCAGCTGCTTGATCTGGGTGCGCAGTTCCAGGATGGCGCGGCGCGCCTCGTCGTCGGAAAAGGCCTGGGCGGCGGGCGCCGTCAGCGTCAGGGCCAGCAGGGTGGCGGCGGACAGGGCGTGCAGGCGAAGGGATGCGATCATGGGGTTTCCGTTTTTCAATGAAAAACGCCGTAGCGGGGGCCGCTACGGCGCTGTCACAGCCGGCTGACGATCAATGTTGGTAGTTGATGTCGGCGCGGCGGTTCTCGGCGTAATCGGCGTCGGTGTTGCCCAGGGCCTTGGGCCGTTCCTTGCCGAAGCTGATCGCTTCGATCTGGTTGGCATTGACGCCCAGCAGGGTCATCATGCGCGCCACGGCGTCCGAACGGCGCTGGCCCAGGGCCAGATTATATTCGGTGCTGCCGCGCGCGTCGGTGTTGCCTTCCACGCGGACCTTCTGGCCTTGGTGGCTGGTCAGGTAGTTGGCATGCATCTCGACGACGCTGCGGTACTGTTCGGGCACCGAGTAGCTGTCGAAGTCGAAGTAGACCGAGCGTTGTTGCGCGAGCGGGCTTTGCGGATTGAAGGGATCCATGATCTGCCCGGAGGACGCCGAATCGGAGCCGTTGCCTGCTGCGCCGTTCTGGTCCAGCGGCACGGAGCTGCAGGCGGCCAGCGAGGCGGCGATGGCGGCGATGGTCAGGGTCCTGGTGATGCGCGAGCTCATTTAATGTCCTTTAGAAGAAAGAAGAGTCACACGAAAAAATCAGTCTGTGAAAGGGCCCCAGGCCGGCTCGCGGACCTTGCCGTTGAGTACCGACAGTGTCTGGCGTACACGTCCGTCGACCGAGGTCACCGCCAGCACGCTGCGACCGTTCTGGATGGCGCTGTAGAGCACCTGCATTCCATTGGGCGCGTAACTGGGGGATTGGTCGTCCGGGCCGTCCGTCAGAATCTGTTCGGAACCCGAGTTCAAGGCGAGGCTTGCAATCCTGAAGGCACCGTTTCTGCGAGTAACGTACACCAGTTGTTGTCCATCCGGCGATACCCTAGGTGAAATATTGTAACTGCCCGAGAAGGTCAGCCGCTGGGCGTCGCCGCCGCCGGCCGGCACCTTGTAGATTTGCGGGCTGCCGCCCCGGTCGCTGGTGAACACCAGCGACTGGCCGTCGGGGGTGTAGCGGGGCTCGGTGTCGATCAGCGGGGAGCGCATCACGCGGCGCAGATCGGATCCATCCGTGTTGATGGTATAGATCTGGGAAATGCCGTCTCTTGACAGCACGATCGCCATGCGATGGCCATCCGGCGACCAGGCGGGCGCGCTGTTGTTGCCCTTGTAATTGGAGACCGGCTGGCGCTGGCCGGTCGCCAGCGTCTGCACGTAGATCACGGATTTGCCCGATTCGAAGCTGACGTAGGCCAGCCGCGAACCGTCCGGCGACCAGGCGGGCGAGATGATCGACTGTTTCGAGCGCAGCATCACCTGCGGATTCTGGCCGTCGGCGTCAGCAATTTGTAACTCATAACCGTTGCCGGTCTGCAACACATAGGCGATCCGGGTCGAGAACACGCCGCGCACGCCGGTGATCTTTTCGTAGATCCGGTCAGCGATCCGGTGGGAGATCCGGCGCATTTCCGCCTCGGTGCCGCTGTAGGACGCCTGGTCCAGTTCGGTCTTGCGGACGTTGTCGACCAGCCGGTAGCTGATCGTGTACTGGCCGCCGTTCTGCGCGACCGTGCCATAGGCCAGGTAGTCGGCGCCGCGCGCCTGCCAGGTGCCGTAGTCGATCTTGCTCTGGACGTCCAGCCCGGCGCCCGAGGCGCCGATCAGGCGGAACTGGCCCGAGCGGGTCAGGTCGGCGCGGATGACCTCGGGCGCCGAGGTGGCGCTGGCCGCGCCCGCGAAATCGGCGATGGCGATCGGGTACTGGGTGGCGCCGACGCGAAGGAAAAGGCC
>CBFGXR010000319.1:0-2856 GCA_965652675.1 uncultured Castellaniella sp. | reverse complement strand
CGAGACGTTCGAGGTCGGCGGTTCGAAGGTCGTGCGCACGTCCGGGAACGCCGATGCCGTCACGGTGGTGGCCGCCGGGATCACCGTGCCCGAGGCGCTGGAGGCGGCGGACACCCTGGCCGCCGAAGGCATCGAGGTGCGCGTGATCGCGTCGGCGACGTTGGCGCGCAGGTAGGGGTAGAGCATGGTCGGGCAGACGATGCCCAGCAGCGGGTCGAGCTGTTCGGCCGGGATGTTGGAGGCCTCGAAGATGCCGGCCTGGCAGAGTTCGACCAGGTACAGGACCTTGTCGCCGATGCGCGTGGTCACCGTGGCGGTCACGGTGGACTCGAACACGGATTCCGCCAGCTGCTGGCCGCCGACCTGGATGGAGACTTCGACGGTCGGGCCTTCCTGTTCGAGGAAGATTTCCGGGGCGTTGGGCATTTCCAGCGACAGGTCTTTCACGTAGGTGCGCTGCAGGCCGAAGCTGGGGGCCTGGCCGTTCTGGGTTTGGTTTTCTTCAGACATGGGAATTCCGGGGTGAGGGGGAGGGAAGGCGGGTCGATCCGTGCGGGATCAGGCCTGCAGCAGGGGCAGCAGACCGGCGGCGCGGTCCAGGGCCGAAAGATCGTCGAAGCCGCCGACGTGGCGTTCGTCGATGTAGATCTGCGGGACGGTGCGCCGGCCGGTGCGTTCCATCATGACGGCGCGCTGTTCGGGATCGCGGTCGATGAAGATCTTGTGGATGTCGGCCACGCCGCGCTGCTTGAGCAGCATTTCGGCGCGCACGCAATAGGGGCACACGGAGGTGCAGTACATGGTGACTTGAGCCATGGCGGTGGGTTCCGGTCAGGATTTTTTCAGGGGCAGGCCGCCTTCGGTCCAGGCGCCCAGCCCGCCGTCGAGGCAGGATACCCGATCGAAGCCGTGCTTGCGCAACTGGGCGACGGCCTTGGCGCCGTCGCGCCCGTGGGCGTCGACGAGCACGATGGGCTTGTCCTTGGGCAGGCTGTTGACGTGCGATTCCAGCGTGTCCAGGGGAATGTTGCGGGCCTGGGGAATGGCGCCGGTCTTGAACTGATCGGCGGGGCGCACGTCCACGAACTGGCCGTGTTCCTGGTTGACCTGGCGGATGGCCTCGGCCAGGGCGACGCGCCCGGTCGAGCGGCCCTTGGACAGGCTGGGCCACAGCAGCAGGCCCCCGGAAGCCAGGGCGATGAGCAGAATCCAGAGGTTGTTCTGGCTGAGTAAGAAGTCCACGGCGGTTCCTGTGACAGGGGTCGGAAAAAAAGAAAGCCCCGGGATTATAAAATGGTCGGCAGTTTTGAACTTTTCGGGCCTGCCCATCATGCACAAACTGGTACTCATGCGCCATGGCGAAAGCCAATGGAACCTCGAAAACCGCTTCACGGGCTGGACCGACGTGGACCTCACCGACACTGGCCGCGAGCAGGCGCGCCTGGCGGGGGAACTGCTGCGCGCGCAGGGCTACGAATTCGACCTGGCCTACGCCTCGGTGCTCAAGCGCGCCATCCGCACCCTGTGGATCGCGCTGGACGCCATGGACGCGATGCACACGCCCATCGCCCTGCACTGGCGGCTGAACGAGCGCCACTACGGGGCGCTGCAGGGCCTGAACAAGGCCGAGACGGCCGCCCGCTACGGCGAGGCCCAGGTGCTGCAATGGCGCCGCGCCTATGCGATCGCCCCGGATCCCCTGGCCGAGGACGATCCGCGCCATCCGCGCTTCGACGCCCGCTACCGCCGGGTGCCGGCCGGCGAACTGCCGGCCACGGAATGCCTGCGCGACACGGTGGCCCGCGTGGTGCCCTTCTGGAACGAATCCATCGCGCCGGCCATCCGTTCCGGGCGGCGAGTGCTGGTCTCGGCCCACGGCAACAGCCTGCGCGCCCTGATCAAGCACCTGGACGGGATCTCGGACGAGGACATCATCGGCCTGAACATCCCGACCGGTCAACCGCTGGTCTACGAACTGGATGACGATCTGCGTCCCCTGCGCCACTACTACCTGGGCGACGAAGACCAGATCCGCGCCGCCATGCAGGCGGTCGCCAACCAGGGCAAGGCAAGCCAGGCCTGATATGCGCCATGTAGGTCCGGGGCTGCTGCTGTGCCTGGCCGCGGCCTGTGTCCAGGCGCAGTCGTCCTTGCAGACGCGCCAGGCGCAGGCCCGCGAAGACCGGCAGGCCCTGCGCGAACAGATCGACGCGCTGCAAAAGCGCATCGATTCGTCGGAATCCTCGCGCGAGGACGCCAGCCGGGCGCTGCAGGCCTCCGAGCAGGCGATTTCCGACATCAGCCGCGAACTGGCCGATCTGGACCGGCGCCAGACCGCGCTGCAGGACACCCTGCGCCGGCTGGACGCCGCCAGCGGGCAGCAGTCCGAGGCGCTCGAGCGCCAGCGGCAAGCCCTGGCGGACCAGTTGCGCGCCCAGTACGCCAGCGGCCTGTCGCCCTGGACCGCGCTGCTTTCGGGGCGCGATCCCCAGGAAATCGGCCGCGAACTGGCCTGGCTGGCCTACATTACCCGGTCCCGCACCCAGGCGCTGGACGACTTGCGGGCCACGCTGGACCGGCTGGCCGACCTGCGGCGGCAGGCCGACGACGGCCGTCGCGACCTCGAGACGGTGCGGGCCGACGTCCGCAAGCGCCGCGAGGACCTGGAAAGCCAGCAGGCGCAGCGTCGTGAGGTGCTGGAAAAGGTCCGGGCCCGGCTGGACGCCGAGCGCGGCCAGGCCAAGCGGCTCCAGGCGCGCGATGCGCGTCTGGGCGGCCTGATCCAGGACCTGGAGGCCGAGATCGCCCGGGCCGAGGCCAGGCGCCAGGCGGCCCTGAAGGCCGAGGCCGAACGTC
>CBFGXR010000318.1:0-2874 GCA_965652675.1 uncultured Castellaniella sp. | reverse complement strand
ATTCTCCCGCGTGACGCCGGCCCGGGCTACAGCGTACGACTGGTATTCCTTCAACATCCTGCCGAAAATGGTCCAGCTGGTGGCCGGCGACGAGGGTAGCTACCGCTATCTGGCGGAATCCATCCGCATGCATCCGGACCAGGAGACCCTGGCGGGCATGCTGCGCGAGGCCGGGCTGGACCGCGTCCAGTACTTCAACATGACGGCCGGCGTGGTCGCCCTGCACGAGGGCATCCGGCTGAACTGACCTGGGACGGACCGCCGCCCTTCGCGGGCGGTGGCGCCCGGCCGCCGGGATCTTCTTTCATGCATGCTTCGGCGCACGGCTTGCCGAAATTTAATATCATTTGGTATTATTTCAAATGATATTAAATCGCGTCGTCATCCCATGAGCCTTCCCGACTTGTCCTTCGTCGCCCGGATCGATCGTTTCTGCCAGCGGCATCCCGGGGCGCCGCGCGAGGCCATCCTCGCGTCGCGCCTGCTGTTCCACACGGCCCGCGCGCTGCGGCGGGCGATCGGAGAGGCGCTGGCGCCCTTCGACCTGTCGATGGAGCAGTACCTGGTCCTGAGCCTGCTCAGCACGGACGAGGACGTGCCCAGCTCGCCATCCGCGCTGTGCGAAGCGCTGGATGCGACCCGCACCCAGATGACCCGTTTGCTGGACCCGCTCGAAGCCCGGGGGTTGCTGGGCCGCCGGCCGCGCGGCGAAGATCGCCGCAGCCTCGAACTGAGCCTGAGCGCGGCGGGCCGGCGGGTGCTGGACGAGGCTTCCCGCGCCGTGCATGCCGTCTACGGGCGGGTCTGGGGCGTCCTGGCGCCCGGCGAATCCGACGCCGTCGTCCAGGGGCTGCGGCGCCTGCACGCGGGGGCCGCCCGGGGCGGCGGCGCGTCCGGCGGAGACGCCGGGGCGGACGGCCGTGCGTCCGGCATGCCTGAAGCGCCCGGCGCATGACCGCCGCCGCGTTTCCGGGGGCCAGGCGCCGCGCGCGCCTGGCCATGAACCGCGCCCTCGGCCACGGACAGCGCCGGACGTTGAGCATGGCGCTGCTGTCCCTGATCGTGTCGATCGAGTTTTTCGAGAACATCGTGTTCGTGTTCTCGGCGCAGCATGTCATGGGCGGCATCGAGGCCGATCCCCGGGGGTTCGCCCTGGTCCAGGGCGCCTATGCCTTCGGCAGCATGCTCATGATCGTGAAGCAGCAGTGGCTGGCGCGGGCGCTGGGCTATCGGCGCTACCTGCTCCTGGCCCTGAGCCTGTTCCTGGCGGGCGCCCTGATGGCGGCGGGCAGCGGCGGCCTGGGCGCCATGGCGGTCGCCCGGTTCGTGCAGGGGTTCGGCGGCGGCGCGCTGTTCACCAGCACCCGGGTCCTGGTGACCCTGATGGTCGCGCCGGCCCATCGTCCGCGCGCGCTCCGCTATTTCATGGTCGGCATTTTCGCCGCGTCGGCCCTGGCGCCCGCCGTGGCGGGGGAACTGATCGAATGGGGCGATTGGCGGGACGTGTTCTATCTGGTCGTGCCCTTCGTCCTGATCGCCTTGCTGGGCACCTGGCTGTGGCTGCCCGACGCCGAGCCGGGCGCGCGCGCCGAGCGTCCGGTGCTGGGCCCCCTGGCGGGGTTCGGCCTCGGCGTGGCCGCCCTGCAGCTGGCCTGCAGCGAGGCCCGCTACGACGTCTTTTCCCAGCCGCTGCGTCCCGTGCTGCTGGCGGCGGCCGGCCTGCTGTCGCTGGTCCTGTTCCTGAGGCATCAGTGGCGCCATGAGCGCCCGGTCATCCGCCTGGACGCCCTGCGCGACCCCGTGTACCGCATCGGCCTGGTCCTGTATTTCATGTATTACCTGATCAGCTACCTGAGCGCCTATCTGTTTCCCGTCTTCGCCGAACGCGCGCTGGGCATGCCGGTGGCCGCCGTGGGCTGGCTCAACGCGGCGGCCGGCCTGGTGAGCCTGTGCGGCATCCTGGTGTACGTGCGCGTGGCGGCCCGCCTGCCGCGCAAGAAACCGCTCATGGTGCTGGGGCTGGTCCTGATGGCCGGCGCCGCATGGTGGTTCGCCGCGCTGCCCGACACGGCGACGCGCGCGCAGCTGCTTCCCGGCCTCGTGCTGAAGGGGCTGTTCGGCGTGCTGGTGGTGATTCCCGTGGCGGGCGCGACGTTTCGCGGCCTGGCATCCGGCCTGTTCGCGCATGGCTATCAGACCAAGAACCTGATGCGTCAACTGGCCAGTTCGCTGGCGGCGTCGATGGGCGCCGTGATGCTGGCCAACCGCGAGGCGGCCCTGCACGCCGAACTGGTGGGGCAACTGGCGCATGCGCAGACGCAGGACTGGTTCGCGCGGACGCAGGCGGCCCTGCAGGGGCATGGGCTGGATGCGCTCCGGGCCGCGCAATGGGCGCAGGCCTGGCTGGAGGGCACGGTGTCGCAGCAGGCGCTGCTGCTGGCGAGCGACGACCTGTACCGGATGATCGCGGGACTGGCCGTCGCCGGGATCGTCCTGGTGTTGTGCCAGCGCCGCGTGCATTGAAGGCACGGAGGCCCCGCAGGCTGCGCGGCCGGCGCATTCTGTGTTACCTTTCAGGTTCATTCAGCTTTATGTCAGGTTGTCGGCGGGCATGCCGGACCTGTCATTCCAGGAGATTCCATGAACCTTCGTCTACCCCGTTGGGCCGCCGCCTCGGTGCTGCTGATGGCGGGCAAGTCGCCCTTCACGCTGCGCGGCGAGCTGGCCGGCTCGCGCGACAACTACGTGCACTTCGTGCAGGACCCCTTCGACATCGGCAGCCTGGTGCGGCCCTACGTGAAGTGGGAGTACGCGCTGCCCAGCGGCGTGGTCGCCAAGGAAGTGCTGCGGCGCGCGCACACGGTGATGCATAGC
>CBFGXR010000317.1:0-2880 GCA_965652675.1 uncultured Castellaniella sp. | reverse complement strand
CGGCGGTACTCCTTCGGACCGATATAAATGTTGCCCGCGAGCGTCGCTTCACCGGACGAGACGCGCCAGACGGCGGCGCCGGATCGTGCGGCGACAGGCGGCAGGCCCCAGTGCGCCGGCGGGGTCTGGGCTGTGGCAGCGGAACGGACCTGCAACAGCTGCCCGATACGCACGCCAGGGCGCAGCTCCAGACGGGTGCCGGCCGCCATTTCCAGGCTGTTGCCCGGCGCGCCCAGGGCGTCGTCGTGCGCCAGGCCCAGGCTGCCTTCGGCCAGGACGATCTGGCCGGTGGTGGTGCCGGCGCCGGCCAGTTCCAGGTGCCCGCCGCCCAGTTTCCAGAACGGGACGGGGATCGTGGGATCGATGGGATGGCCCAGGACGGGGCCCCGCAGCCACAAGGTCCGGCCGTCGGCGACACGGAACCCGCTGGCGCTTTCCAGTTGCAGCCCCCGATCGACGCGCCGGTCTTCAGCGACATCGATCCATTCGCCGCGCAAAACGAAAGGCGCCGGGGAATCGTCCCACGGCGCCTCGGTCGATGCCTGCGTCAGGCCCGGCGGCGGCAGGCCCAGGCAGCACAGCGCCAGGATAGCGCGGACATGGCGAGTCTTGAAGATGGACATGGTTGTCTCCTGTCAGGGTTATATGTCACTGAATGTGACGCCCTGGTTTTACAGAAGACGGATGGTGCGTAGGGGCTGGTGTGCGATGGAATTAGGATGGAAGCTGATACCTCCACGTGCTGCGGCACATGTCTTCCAGCGTGCGGGTCGCCGTCCAGCCCAGGTCCTGGCGGGCCTTGGCGGGGTCCGCGTAGCAGGCGGCGACGTCGCCCGGGCGGCGCGGCTGGATCCGGTGAGGCACATCCCGCCCGGACGCCTGTTCGAAGGCGCGGACGACTTCCAGCACACTGTGGCCGTTCCCGGTGCCCAGGTTGAAGGCATGCCAGCCGGTGTGGCCGGCCAGGAAGCCCAGGGCGGCGGCGTGGCCTTCGGCCAGGTCCACGACGTGGATGTAGTCCCGCACGCCGGTACCGTCGGGCGTGGGGTAGTCGTCACCGAAGACGTTCAGCTCGGTCCGCAGGCCCGCGGCCACCTGGGCGACATAAGGCATCAGGTTGTTCGGCACGCCCCGGGGGCTTTCGCCGATCAGGCCGCTGTCATGCGCCCCCACCGGGTTGAAATAGCGCAGGCAGGCCACGCGCCAGGACGGGTCGGACGCGACCAGATCGCTCAGGATTTCCTCGATGTGCAGCTTGCTGCGGCCATAGGGATTGGTGGCGCCCGTGGGGTGGCGTTCGTCCAGGGGCAGATACCGCGGTTCGCCATAGACGGTGGCGCTGCTGCTGAAGACCAGCGTGCGCACGCCGCCGGCGCGCATGGCCTGCAGCAGGGATAGCGTGCCCTGGACGTTGTTGGAAAAGTAGTCCAGCGGTTTCTCGACGGATTCGCCCACGGCCTTCAGGCCGGCGAAATGGATCACGGCGTCGATCGCGTGTTCTCGCAGGACACGTTCCAGCAGCGCGCCGTCACGCACGTCGCCCTGGACGAAGGCGGGCGGCTCGCCCAGGATGCGCGCCAGCCGGCCGACGACGGCGGCGTCGCTGTTGGACAGGTTGTCGAGCAGGACGACACGATGGCCCTGTTGCGCCAGGACGGTGACGGTATGGCTGCCGATGTAGCCCGTGCCGCCGGTGAGCAGGATGTTCATGCGGTGTGCGGTTCCATGGATGGAAGAATGGTTGCATGGTACAGCCTGCACGGGGGCGCCATGATCCGGATTCGTGACAGGCGGCCACCGCGCATCCGCCGATCGGTCTCCGGCACGGCCTCCCGCTACAATTCATCATCACATTTTGTCATCAACACCGTCATGCCCACCCACCCGGCCACTTCCCACGCCTGGCTGTCGACCTGGATGTCGGCCTGCGCCGCGCTGTCCTTCCTGCTGATGCTGTCGGTGCCGTCGGGCTATTCCGTGGGCGGCGGCCTGCTGCTGCTGGGCGGGCTGGCGGGCTGGTGGACGAGCCGGCGCGCATCCGGGACAGTACTGGACGCCGCGCCCTGGACGGCCGAGGACCGTACGCTGTGCGCGCTGCTGCTGGCGGTGTTCGCCATCAATGCGCTGGCCGTGCTGTGGCACGGGGATTCCGGCAAATATCTGGACCAGGGCGTCCGCTATCTGCTGGCCGTGCCCATCCTGGCGGGGCTGCGACGCGTGCGGCTGCGCCTGGACTGGCTGGCGGCGGGACTGGCGCTGGGGCTGTTCGCCACGGCGGGGGTCGCCGCGTGGCAGACGCGGTGGCTGGACTATGGACGCGCGGAAGGCTTCGTGACCAGCGCGATCCCGTTCGGCGACATGGCGCTGACCATGGGATTCTGGTGTCTGATGGGCGCGGCCCTGGCGGCGATCCGGCGGCGCTGGGCCTGGACCGCCCTGCTGCTGGCCGGGGCGCTGGCGGGGACCTACGCCATGATCGCCTCGGCCTCGCGCGGCAGCCTGGTGGCGCTGCCGATCCTGCTGGTCCTGGCGGCCGTCGCGCTGCTGCGCCGCGCGCACCTGCGCCCCCTGCTGGCGGGCATCGCCATCCTGGCGGCGGCCGCGGCGATCGTGCTGTCCGCCCTGCCCGCCGGCCACATCGCCGAAAGCCGCTATGCCGCCGCACTGGACGAAAGGCATGCCTACAGCCAGCAGGGCGTCGCCACGAACAACGTCGGTTCCCGCCTGGTGACCTGGAAGGCCGCCTCGCGCGCCGGCCACACCGACACGGCCGATTTCGCCCACGACATGCTGAACTCCGTGGAGCCCTACGGCGTGCTGGTGACCGTCGGCGACAACGACACCTTCCCGCTCTGGTACGCGCAGGAGGTGGAAGGCATT
>CBFGXR010000316.1:0-2882 GCA_965652675.1 uncultured Castellaniella sp. | reverse complement strand
TCGAGCGCGGCGCGCAGCCGCATGAATTCCGTCATCGAGCCCTGGCCGTCCGCGGGGACGCGCAGGTAGCGATACGGCTGCGAGGCGGTGTCGCGCACGCCCAGCAGGAACACCGGGGCGTCATCGAGCTTCACCGGCAGCAGGTACTGGTTGAATTCGTGCGCCTGGCCGTCGGCGCCGATCAGCCGGTACTGCACGCTGGGCCCGACGTTGCGCAGGCTGTCGTTGCGCGGCCGGGCCGCGCTGCCGGTCACGGCGGCCACGTGCGTGGCCACGTCGGTCGGCTGCGGATCCTGGCCGCCGCCCATGTCCTCGACGTTGATCACGCGCAGGCCGGTGTAGTCCACCGTCAGCCCCCCCACGCCGGCGGGCAGCCGGGATTCGCGCCCGACCGTGCCGGCGACGTCCACCGGCTGGGCGGAGGCGCCCCGCAGGGGCCAGGCCTTCAGTTGCAGGCCGCTGCCGCCGTCGTCGAAGCTGGACTGGTAGACGGTGACGCCGCGATAGTGCAGCGGCTCGTTCACCTGGATCGTGCGGTCGAAGGTCGCGCCGGTCGCCAGATCGGTCACCGTCACGTCGCTGCGGAAATCGCTGGGCATGCCGGTGTCGTAGTAGGAAATGTGGAACTTGTTGAGCTTGAGCGTGAAGGGCAGGGGCTGCAGCAGCACGCCCTGGTCCGCCGCCACAATGCCGACGCTGCTCTGCTTGCCGTCGGGCACCAGCATGTTGGCGCGGAAACTGGGATTGCGCGCCGACAGGCGCCCTGATTCGGGCACGTCGGAAATCAGCATGTTGCCGGTCACGGGATGCTTGTCGAACAGCCAGGTCTGCAGCCGCACCGGCAGTTCGCTGTCCAGCAGCCCGCCCAGGCAGATCACGACGATGGCCACGTGCGCGAAGATGTAGCCCAGGCGGTTGGCCGCGCCTTTCTTCGCGGCCACCATGCGGCTGTCGCCGTCCTCGCGCACCCGGTAGCGGAAGCCCTGGGCCTGCAGCAGCGCGCCCACCTCGGCGCAGGCCTGGTCGGGCGTCCGGTCGCTGTCCAGTTCGACGCGATGATGGAAGGCCCGCAGGCTGGAGCCGCGCACGTATTCCCGGAACGAGCGCATGTCGCGCAGCATCTTCGGTGAGTTGCGCAGCACGCACAGGGTGGTGGACACCACCAGGAAGGCCATGATGAGCAGGAACCACGCGCTGTTGTAGACGTGCCAGATGGAAAACCGGTCGAAGACCGCGAACCAGAAGGGCCCGAACTGGTCGACGTAGGCGTTGGCCCCCTGGTTCTGGGGCAGCACGGTGCCGATCAGGCTGGCCACGCAGATGAACACCAGCAGGCTGATGGCGAAACGCATCGAACCCAGGAGTTCGACGACATCGGCGCCCAAGGCGCGGGAACTGGAAGAAGACGCCACGGCGGCCCGACTCAAGAGATCGTAAAAAAACAGGGGGTGCGCTTGCGCGTGCCCCCCTCGATTCAAATCTTTTAGGTTTTAACGATACACCGGTACGCGCCGGGATCCCTCCAAGACCCTGTGCGCGACCGGGGAATGCGCCTAGCGCAGGCCGGCGGCGTAGTCGGCGACGGCGGCCAGATCCTTGTCGTTCATGCGGTCGGCGATGTCGTGCATGATGTCGTTGACCCGGTCGCCCGAGCGGAAGAGCTTGAGCTGTTCCAGCAGGTATTCGGGATGCTGGCCGGCCAGGCGCGGGAATTCGGCCGGCAGGCCGGCGCCGTTGGCCGAGTGGCAAGCCGCACAGGCCGGGACCTTGCGGTCGGCGATGCCGGCGCGCCAGATGGTCTGGCCGCGTTCCGTGGAGGATTCCTTCGTGGCGGTGCCGGCCTTGTCCCAATCCATCTTCTGGTGCGACAGGTACAGCGCCACGTTCTGGATGTCCTGGGGCGTGAGGGCGGGCGCGATGGTCGACATGATGGACGGCGCGCCGTCGGCGCCCGTGCGCACGGCGCGCTTGTCGCCCTGGGGCGCGAAATCGCGCAGCTGCTTGGCGAGGTATTCGTGCGGCATCGCGGCCAGGTTGGGATTCATGGGAATGGTGCTGTTGCCGCCGTCCCCGTGACAGGTGACACAGGCCAGCACCCCGCGCGCGGGATCGCCGTTGACGAACAACTGTTCGCCGGCCTTGGCATCGGGTTTGGGCGCGTCTTCGGCATGGGCGAGGCCGGGCAGGGCGCCGGCGAGAATCAGGCTGCCGGCCATGAACACACTGGAAAGCGCACGCTTCATGAGATCCTCGGTGGTGATTCGTTCGCGACGCCGGGGACCGGCGCCTGACAGGACCGGCATCATATCCGCCCGGGACACGCATGCGCGGCAACATTCAATGTGAAATTATACAATAGGCTTCACCCGCCTCTCTTGTCGAGCCCGCCCCTCGTGTCTCTCCTCCATCGCGCCCGGTTCACGGTGTCCGCCGCCCGGCTGGACCAGTTGCCCGCCCCGACCACCGCCGAAGTCTGTTTCGTCGGCCGTTCCAACTCGGGCAAGTCCTCCGCCATCAACGTCCTGACCAACCAGCGGCGGCTGGCCTTTTCCAGCAAGACGCCCGGCCGCACCCGCCTGATCAACCTGTTCGGCATCCCCGATCCGATCGAGCCGGACGCCT
Source organism: uncultured Castellaniella sp. (assembly GCA_965652675.1). Lineage (GTDB taxonomy): Bacteria > Pseudomonadota > Gammaproteobacteria > Burkholderiales > Burkholderiaceae_B > Castellaniella. Next base: position 260 of record CBFGXR010000316.1, on the reverse strand, counting down.
GGCTCGGCTTCCTGGTCGACCTGCCCGGCTACGGCTACGCCGCCGTGGACCGCGCGGCGCGCGACGAATGGGCCGAAGTCCTGGGCGGCTACCTGCACGAACGCAGCAGCCTGGCGGGCGTGGTGCTGCTGATCGACATCCGCCGGGGCGTCACCGACCTGGACCGGCGCCTGGCCCGCTGGATCGCCCTGCGCGGCCTGCCGACCCTGGCCTTGCTGACCAAGGCCGACAAGCTGCCCTACGGCCAGCGCATCCAGGCC
>CBFGXR010000315.1:0-2886 GCA_965652675.1 uncultured Castellaniella sp. | reverse complement strand
CGGGCAGGGACGGGACGGCTTGGACGGCGGGAACGGACCCCAGCAGAAGGCCCGACGACAGCTCCCCCCCCACGGTTGAGATCCTGAAAATTGGATTTTTCATTGCTTGAGTCTCCTGGATTGCGTCCTAGAAGGCGTAGACGTAGCGCAGCTGCACGCCGCGCATACGCGGGCCGTTCTCGACCTTCAGGTCGTGGATGTATTGCAATTGCACCTGGTTGGCGTCATTGATCTGGTGGGTGATCTCGAAGGCCAACTGGTGGTTGTTCGCCCGCGAGACCGTCTCGACGCCGTCGACCTTTTCGCGGCCGCCCGTTTCGTAGCGGTAGCGCATGCCCACGTAGGTGCTCTCGGTGATGTTGGTCGACGCCAGCGCCATCAGGCGGATGGCCGGCGCCTTCTTGAGCATGCCGCCGTAGTAATTGGTGTTGTCGCCGAAGAACTCGAATTCGGCCACGGCCTCGAGGAATGTCGACTCTCCGACCCCCTGGACGAAGGCGAAGTCCTGCACGGTGGTCCAGCGGTTCTTGCCTGGCGAGGCGTCGGCGTGGCCGCTGCGATACAGGCCCGTGGGCGCTGTGATGAAAGGCTCCCAGGCGAACCAGGTCCTGGTTTCCTGGTTGTTGACGAACCAGACCGCCGCTCCCACCTGGGCGTCGCCCACGCCCGTGACGCGGTCGTCGGGCATGCCGTCGACCCCGATGGTGGTGCGCAGGGCGGGCAGGATCAGTTCGTACTGGACGGTCTTGCCCAGGATCTCGCTGAAATACATGGGACGCAGGACCATGCCCCGCACGTCCACGGTGGGCCCATCGGGGACCCGCCGGCCATGGTCGTAGAAGCCGTGGGAATCCAGGCCGAACAGGTAGGCCGCGAACACGCCGGTGCCCGGCGGCGCCGGAATCCAGTCCCGCGCGCTGGGATCCCCCGCGTGGGCGGAACCCGCCGCTGCCAGGGCCGCGGCCAGCGCGAACCGGCGCATGTTGCGCATCATCGTCATGCTATGTCTCCTCGTGGCCGGCTTTCGGGCCGGCTCTGTTGGAATGAAAAAACGCTAAGCCGGATAGGCGATGCAGACCGACTTGGTCTCGATGTAGTTGTCGATCACGGCGCGGCCATGCTCGCGGCCGACCCCGGACTGCTTGTAGCCGCCGAACGGCATGCTCGGGTCCAGCATGTTGTGAGTATTGACCCAGACCGTGCCGGCCTGGATGCGCGGCACCAGGCGATGCACGCGTCCCAGGTCATTGCTCCAGATGCTGGCCCCCAGGCCGAACCGCGTGTCGTTCGCCAGGGCCACGGCCTGATCCTCGTCGCGGAACCGCGCCGCCACGACCACCGGACCGAAGATTTCCTCGCGCACGATGGCGGCATCGGGCGCCGCCCCGTCGAACACGGCCGGCCGCACGAAATAACCCGGGCCGTCCCAGTCCCGTCCGCCCGCCAGCAGGCGCGCGCCGGAAGCCCGCCCGTCCGCGATGAACCCGGCGACCCGCTGGCGATGGCGCGCGGACACCATAGGACCGATCTGCGTATCCGGATCGAAGCCGGAGCCGATCCTGAGGCCGTCCGCCACCGCCGCCAGGCCTTCCAGCACCCGGTCGTAGAGGCCTTCCTGGATGAACAGCCGCGATCCCGCCGTGCAGACCTGGCCCTGATTGAAGAAGATGGCGTCGGCCGCGCCCCGGATGGCCTGGTCGAGCGGGCAATCGTCCATGATCAGGACCGGCGACTTGCCGCCCAGTTCGAGCGAGACCCGCTTCATGCCGTCCACCGCGGCATGGCCGATGAGCTTGCCGACCTCGGTCGAGCCGGTGAAGGCGATCTTGTCGATGCCCGGATGCGAGACGAGCGCCGCGCCAGTCGTTTCGCCCCGGCCCGTGATCACGTTGACCACCCCCGGCGGGAATCCGGCCTCGAGCGCGAGTTCCGCCAGCCGGATGGCCGTCAGCGGGGTTTCCTCGGCCGGCTTGAGCACGACCGTGCAGCCCGCCGCCACGGCCGGCGCGATCTTCCAGACGGCCATCAGCAGAGGAAAATTCCAGGGCACGATGGAAGCGACGACACCCACGGGCTCCGCCCGGGTATGCGCATGGTAGTGGACGCCCGGAGGGAACGGGATCGACAGGTTCAGGGTATCGCCCGTGATCTTGGTCGCCCAGCCCGCCATGTAGCGCAGCCATTGGGCGCTTGCGCCGACTTCCAGCATCCGGGACAGGCCCAGCAGCTTGCCGTTATTGAGCGTCTCGAGCCGGGCCAAGGCCTCTCCCTCGGCCTCGACCCGTGCGGCCAGGGCCAGCAGCAGGCGCTCGCGGCCCGCCGGCGGCATCGTGCGCCAGACGGGAGACTCGAAGGCCCGGCGCGCGGCGCGCACCGCCTGGTCCACCTGGGCCGGACCGGCCTCGACCTGATGGGCGATGACTTCGCCGGTGGCCGGATCATGGACCGGCAGCCGGCCCTCCCCCTGCGCGCAAGGCCGGCCATCGATGATCATGTGTTCGCGTATGGCGGCCAGTTCGGGACGCGTGTCCGTCGCGGTCATGTCTGCCTCTCTTCCAGGTTTGGTCATTTGAAGCTTAACCATCCCTGGGGGCCGCCGATTGTCCCCCCGTGCACAGGAAGATGTCCGGGCGTGCACGACGGCCCCGGCCCCTCCGGCGCGGCCGCGAACCAGGCGCTACCCTTCCGAGAACCGCCCAGGGCCCGCCAGGATTTCCACGTCCGCGAGCCGTTCCTTGATGAAGTCGATGAACACCCGGGCCCGGGCCGGCATCATCCGCGACGGGAACAGGGCCACCATGGGCATGGGCGCGAAGGACCAGTCCGGCAGCACCCGAACCAGGCCGCCGCCCTTCATGTCCTGAATGGACAAGGGCACGATGCCCA
>CBFGXR010000314.1:0-2888 GCA_965652675.1 uncultured Castellaniella sp. | reverse complement strand
GATCCTGCTGGCGACCGGCGCCGGGACGGCGATGGCCGCCGACGGTCCGATCAAGATCGGCGTGCAGGCCCCCATCACCGGCGAATACGCCGCCGAGGGCCAGGGCATCCAGAACGGCGTGCAACTGCTGGTCAAGCAGCAGAACGCGGCGGGTGGCCTGCTGGGCCGCCAGATCCAGGTGATCGTGTGCGATGACGAAGGCAAGGCCTCGCAGGCCGCCATCTGCGGCCGCAAACTGGTGAACGACGGCGTGATCGCGGTGATCGGCACCTACACCAGCGGCGCCGCCCTGGCCGCCGCCCCGATCTATTCCGCCGCCAACGTCATCCAGACCTCCGACGGCACCAGCGACGAACTGACCCAGCGCGGCTGGAAGACCTTCTTCCGCAACGCGCCGCCCAACAGCGACGAAGCCACCTTCGCCGCCAACTACATGGTCAACGTCAAGAAGTACCAGCGCATCGCGGTGCTGAGCGACCACTCCAGCTACGCCACCGGCCTGGCCCAGAGCGTCAAGAAGGCGGTCCAGGACCAGAAGGGCAACCTCGTGGCCGACGACTTCATCAACGCCGGCACCCAGGACTACAGCGCCGTGCTGACCAAGCTGAAGTCCAAGAACCCGGACGTCCTGTTCTTCTCGGGCTACTACACCGACGGCGGCCTGATCCGCGCGCAGATGAAGCAGCTCGGCATGGACGCCGTCTTCATCGGCGGCGACGCCAACCAGAACGCGGCCTTCGCCAAGATCGCCGGCAACGCGGCCCAGGGCGCCATGATCATCAACGTGCCCGCCCCGGAAAACCTGCCCTACCCGGAAGCCAAGAAGTTCCTGGCCGACTACACCCAGGCCTTCGGCTCGGCGCCTCCCAGCATCTACACCTTCACCAACGCCGACGGCCTGCGCGCGGTCTTCGCCGCCATCGAAGCCACCAAGAGCGCGGACACCGCCAAGCTCATCCCCTGGCTGCACGACATGAAGCAGCCCTTCCCCGGCCTGACCGGTCCCTTCACCTGGGATGAAAAGGGCGAACGCATCGGCAGCCCGATGTCGGCCTTCGAAGTCCAGGCCGACGGCAGCTACAAGACCGTCTACCCGGAAGCCAAATAAGCCCACGGGAACCTGACGCCGGCCCGGCTTCGCCACCGGCGTCACGCTTTTCACAGCATCCCGGGGCCGCCCGGCCCCAGGATGCTGTCTTCACGCAGGACAGGCCGCATCCCAGCCACGACGCCTCGCGAACCACCACGGAAACCGATCGATGGACTTTATCCTCCAGCAATTCATCAATGGGGTCACGGTCGGGGGCATCTATGCCCTGATCGCCCTGGGCTACACGATGGTCTACGGGGTGCTGAAGATGATCAACTTCGCCCACGGCGACTTGTGCATCCTGGGCGCCTTCATCGGCCTGACCACCCTGACCTCGGGCGCCTTCGGCGGCCTGTCCACTCCAGTGCTGCTGGTCCTGGCGTTCCTGATCGCCATGATCATCGTGGCGGTCGCGGGCACGCTGCTGGACCAGTTCGCCTACAAGCCCCTGCGCAAGGCCCACCGCCTGTCGGCCGTGGTCTCGGCCCTGGGCGCCTCGATGCTGATCGAAAACGGCATCATGCTGATCTGGTCCCCCAACGTGCAGGTCTTTCCCAACAACCTGCTGCCCAACATCACCTGGCAGATCGGCGGCGCCTACCTCAGCTTCGTCCAGCTGCTGATCATCCTCTGCGCCTTCCTGCTGATGGCCGCCCTGTATTTCTTCGTGCACCACACGCGCCTGGGCACCGCCATCCGCGCCACGGCCATCGACCAGGACGCCGCCCGCCTGATGGGCATCAACGTCAACCGCGTCATCGCCCTGGTCTTCATCATCGGCCCGGTGCTGGGCGCCATCGGCGGCCTGTTCATCGGCCTCTACTACCGCCAGACCTTCTTCACCATGGGCTGGTCCTACGGGCTCAACGCCTTCATCGCCGCCATCATCGGCGGGATCGGCAACATCCCCGGCGCCATGCTGGGCGGCCTGGTGCTGGGACTGTTCAACGCCTTCGCGGCGGGCTACATCTCCAGTTCCTGGCAAGATGCCATCACCTTCGCGCTGCTGATCGGCATTCTGCTGGTGCGCCCCTCGGGTCTGCTGGGCGAACGCGTCGCCGAAAAGGTCTAAGCCATGACTCAATCCAAGCAAACCTCCGCTGAAATGTCCACCGCCATTCCCGCCAGCGTGACGCCGCCCGCCAGCGCCGGCACCCGATTCCTGCGCGTGCTGGGGCCCGTCCTGTGGATCGTCGGCCTGGCCATCCCGTCCGTGATGTCGCCCGCCTGGATCACGATCGGCGGCATCTTCGCCATCTACGCCATCGTCGCCCTGTCGCAGGACATCGTCCTGGGGCGCGCCGGCATGTACGACATGGGCCATGCCGTGTTCTTCGGCATCGGCGCCTACGCCAGCGCCATCTTGTCCCTGTCCTTCAACTGGCCGATCCTCTGGACCATCCCGGTGGCGATCGTGCTGTCGGCGACACTGGGCGCGATCCTGTCGGCCCCCATCGTCAAGCTGCGCGGCGACTACCTGCTGGTGGTCACCATCGGCTTCAACGCCATCTTCGTGCTGGCCATGAAGAACAACCTGTTCGGCCTGACGGGCGGGGCCGATGGCCTGTTCGGCGTCAGCGGCCCGACGCTCTTCGGCCACATGTTCGGCACGCAAAGCGACCTGTTCTATCTGAACTGGGTGGTCCTGGCCATCGTGCTGTGGCTGATGCGCAATCTCGACCGTTCGTCGCTGGGACGCACCTTCCGCTACATCAAATACGACGAGCTGGCGGCCACCACGCTGGGGGTCAACGCCCGCAACTACAAGGTCGCGGCCTTCGCCCTGTCGGCCGGCATC
>CBFGXR010000313.1:0-2894 GCA_965652675.1 uncultured Castellaniella sp. | reverse complement strand
TCCATCGAATCCAGGACCTGGGCTTCCATTTCGCGGTCCTGCAGGTCCCCGCAGCGCTGGATCAGGCGGTCGGCCAGGGTCGATTTGCCATGATCGATGTGCGCAATGATGGAAAAGTTACGGATGTGGTCCATGGGAAGCCAGAAAGAAAAAATGGAAAAGGGAACGCCGCGGGGCGTCCCCTTCTCGTTCAGGCCGTATTTTAGCTTTTTCCCGGGAATACGGGCTGTTGCGTCATTGCGGCTTGATGATCACCCACTGGGACTGCTGGTCGCGGCTGACCAGCAGCACGGCCGGGCGGGACTTGTCCAGGCCCTTGACGACCTGGGCGTACTGCTTCGGGCTGGAGATGTCGGTGTCGTTGATCCGCAGGATCACGTCGCCCGGCTCGATCCCGGCTTCCGCCGCCGCGCCCTCGACCTGATCGACCGCCACGCCCTGGTCGCCGGCGTCGGCCGGCAGGGCCTTGACCTTCAGGCCCAGGCGGTCCGTCCCGTCATTGGCGGACGGCGCCTCGTCGGTGCGGGACGCGGCCTTGTCGTCGAGCTCGGCGACCGTGGCCTTCAGTTCCATCGACTTGCCCTTGCGCCAGACCTGGACCGTGGCGCTCGTGCCGGGACGGGTCGCCCCCACCAGGCGCGGCAGGTCGGTCATGTGCTTGATGGCCTGGCCGTTGAAGGCCGTGATCACGTCGCCCGGATGCACGCCCGCCTTGGCGGCCGGGCCGTCGGCCTCGACGCTGCTGACCAGGGCGCCCTGCCCCTTGTCCAGCCCCAGGGCCTTGGCGACGTCGTCCTGGACCTCGGTGATCTGCACGCCGATGCGGCCGCGCGTGACCTTGCCGTGGGCCTTGAGCTGCTCGACCACGCGCATGACCTCGTCGATGGGAATGGCCAGGGAAATGCCCATGAAGCCGCCGCTGCGCGAGATGATCTGGGAATTGATGCCGACCACCTGGCCCTGCAGATTGATCAGCGGGCCGCCGGAATTGCCGGGGTTGACGGCCACATCGGTCTGGATGAACGGCAGGTAGTCGCCCGTGTCGCGGTTGATCGCGCTGACGATGCCGGCCGTGACGGTCGAATCCAGCCCGAAGGGCGAGCCGATCGCCAGCACCCACTGGCCCTTGCGCAGCTTGTCCGAATCGCCGATGGCCAGCGGCTTCAGGCCGGAGGCGTCGATCTTGATCAGGGCGATGTCGGTGCGCGCGTCGGTGCCGATGACCTTGGCCTTGTATTCCTTGCCGTTGGTCATGGTGACGAAGATGCCGTTGGAATTGTCCACGACGTGGTTGTTCGTCAGGATGTAGCCGTCGGCGGAAATCACGAAACCCGAGCCGATGCCGCGCGGCACCGTGCGTTCGCCCTGGGACTGGGCGGGCGGCTGCTTGGGCCGGGCGCGCGGCGCCTGCGGATTCTGCTGGCCGAAGCCGGGCGGCATGAAGTCCGGGCCGAAGAACCAGCGGAACAGTTCGGAGGGGTCGCCGTCCCCCGGCCCCATGGGCGAACGGCGCACCGGCACGGCTTCGGTGGTACGGATGTTGACCACCGAGCCTTCGGTGGCCTCGACCACCTGAGTGAAATCGGGCAGCGCCGCGCTGGGGGCGGCCACCGCCTGCGCCCGGGCGGCGCCGACCGGCAACGCGGTCGCCAGCGTCAGGCTGACGGCGACGCCCGCCGCCGCGCGCGCCACGGCGGTATACGGCAGATGAAAAGCCATGGAATTCTCCTTCGAGGATAGGATGATCAGTGGGCGGCCTGGGGCAGGTATTGCACGGCATGCGCCAGGTCATGCACGGTCTGCGCGGGCACCTCGCCCACCGCGGTCAGCCAGTAGGAGGCCAGCCGCATGCGGTAGATGCTGATCGCGCCCTGTCGCAGGCCGCCCTGTCTGATGCTTTGATCGCGTTTCGGGTCAAAGGTTTCAATGAAGATCGAAATTGCCGCCAATCCATCGGACAGCACCAGTTGATCGACCGTGTGGCCGGGCCCCATCTGGCGCGTCAGCTCGGCGATGGGCTTGAAACCGGCGGGCGGCGTGAACCGCCAGCCCTGCGCGGCCAGATTGGCCGGCTGGCTGGATTCGGTCCGCAGCTGCCAGTCGCGCGTATTCCAGTGCGAGGCCAGCGCCCCGGGGGGGACTTCGGCGCCGACATGGACGCGGCTGAAGGCCACCTGGTCCACCAGACGGTCCTGGGCGTCCAGGGTCTGGGTCTTGAGCAGCAGATGGTTCTTCAGGTCGGTGCAGATCCGGTAGCTGTAGCGCAGGGCGTCGCGCGCCCGCAGTTCGGACACGGCGCATTCGCGCCCGGCCACGCGGTAGGTGTGGTCCAGGAGCTTCCAGTCGTAGTGCCGGGCGATGTCCGCGCCGTCGCCCAGCAGCAGCGCCGGGAAATGGTCGCTGTGCGCGGGCCGCATGACGACGAGCCGGTGTTCCGGCAGCAGGCATTGTTCCGTGCCGTTCTGCCGCAGGCATTCCTGGGGCGTGCCGTCCAGGACTTCCTGGCGTTCCCGTTCGCCGGTGCCGTCGACCTGGTGGACCAGGTGCGTGGACTGCAGCATGCGGCCCTGCTGGTAGACGGTGACGCCGGCATAGTCCAGGGTGCGGGCGGCGGCCTGCACCTGGCGCAGGAACGCCAGCGGATCGGCCTCGGCCGCGCCGGCGACGGCGGCCCACGACAGGAACAGGCCCAGGCACAGCCCGGCCCGGCGTCCGGCCCGCGACCAGGCCGGCATCAGCGCGCCCCCATCCCGTCGTAGGAGGCCTGGCGCACCGCCCCCGCGCCCGCCATCGACTGGTGCGCGGCCATGTAGTCGGCCAGCCCCGGATCGGCGACGTCGGGCTCGGCGGCCTGGGCCATGACCGGTGCGGCGGCGGGCGGTGCGTCCGGAGCG
>CBFGXR010000312.1:0-2900 GCA_965652675.1 uncultured Castellaniella sp. | reverse complement strand
ACGGCTTTTCGAGGGTGAAGCCGGCCCGCAGGTCGTCGGCGAAATGATCCGCCAGCCAGAATCCGGCGTTGTGGCGCGTGGCTTCGTATTCGGGGCCGGGGTTGCCCAGCCCCACGATGAGGCGGATGGGCGCTGTCGTCATCGGGAGGGTGATCCGAAAAGGACCCATCATACGACAAAACCCCCGCCCGCCTTGCGGCGGACGGGGGTTTCGCAGGGTCTTGCGGACCGGCGCTTATTCGGCGGCCGGCGCGTCGGCGGCGCCTTCGGCCGTCGTGCCCTTGGCGGGGTTCGCCTGGGCCAGCAGCGGGTTGGTGTCCTCGCCATGGGGGACGAACTTCACGCCCAACGGCAGGGTGACGTCCGACAGGTGCAGGCGGGCGTTGCCCACCAGGCCGCCCAGGTCGACTTCGATGAACTTCGGCAGGTTGGCCGGCAGGCAGGTGATGTCGAGTTCGGTCGGGCCGTGGGTGACGATCTGGCCGGCCAGCTTGACGGCCGGGCAGGTGTCGGCGTGCAGGTAGTGCACCGGGACCTTGGTGGTGACGGCCTGGGAGGCGTCCACGCGCTGGAAGTCGACGTGCAGGACCAGGGGCTTGTAGGGGTGCCATTGGGCGGCACGCACCAGGACCGGCTCGGTCTTGCCGTCCAGGACCATGTCCAGGATGGAGGCGTGGAATTCTTCCTTGTTCAGGGCGTGGTAGATCTCATTGTGGTCGAGTTCGATGCTGGCCGGGGCGGACTTGCCGCCGTAGACGATGGCGGGCACCCGACCGGCGCGGCGCAGGCGGCGGCTCGCACTCGAACCCTGAACGCTACGCGAAGTGGCGGTGAATTTCATGGAAAACTCCAAAACGGGGCCTTGGAGGGCCCCTGACAGCAAAGCAGCCGAAGCTGCGAAAACGCCCCGCGCCGCGACCAGCGCGGGGCCACAAAAAACGGATCGCGTCCGCCGTCAGTCGGCGAACAGCGAGCTGACCGATTCCGCCGTCGAGATGCGCAGGATGGTTTCCCCCAGCAGGGACGCGCAGGACAGCTGGCGGATTTTCGCGCAGGCGCGCGCGGCTTCGTTCAGCGGAATGGTGTCGGTGACGACGAGTTCGTCCAGGGCGGATTCCTGGATGCGCTTGATGGCTTCGCCCGACAGCACGGGGTGCGTGCAATAGGCGTACACGGAGCCCGCGCCCCGGTCCTTCAGGGCCTGGGCCGCCTTGCACAGCGTGCCGGCGGTGTCGACCATGTCGTCCATGATCAGGCAGGTGCGCCCGTTCACGTCGCCGATGATGTTCATGACCTCGGACACGTTGGCGCGCGGACGGCGCTTGTCGATGATGGCCAGGTCGGATTCGAGCTGCTTGGCCAGGGCCCGGGCGCGCACCACGCCGCCGATGTCGGGGGACACGACCACCAGGTTCTGGAAATTGCGGCTCCAGATGTCGCCCAGCAGGATCGGCCCGGCGTAGATGTTGTCCACGGGGATGTCGAAGAAGCCCTGGATCTGGTCGGCATGCAGGTCCATGGTCAGGACCCGGTCCACGCCCACGACCTGCAGCATGTTGGCCACGACCTTGGCCGAGATCGACACGCGGGCCGAACGCGGCCGGCGGTCCTGGCGGGCGTAGCCGAAATACGGAATGGCGGCGGTGATGTTGCGCGCGGAAGCGCGGCGCAGGGCATCGACCATCACCATGATTTCCATCAGGTTGTCGTTGGTCGGCGCACAGGTGGGCTGCAGCACGAAGACGTCCTTGCCGCGGACGTTTTCATTGATTTCCACCATGACTTCGCCGTCGGAGAAGCGACCGACGGTCATCTTGCCCAGGGACATGTCCAGGTGATTCACGACGTCGACGGCCAGACGAGGATTGGCCGTGCCGGTGAAGATCATGAATCTGTCTTGTGCCATGGTATTGAACCAATGTGTCAAATGACAAGGCTGTTGACAGCCTTCCCGCAGGGGGCGGGCCGGTTCAACAGCCTGGTAGCATGCGCGCTGGCGCGGAAAGGATGGCTGGGGAAGAAGGATTCGAACCTTCGCATGCCGGAATCAAAATCCGGTGCCTTAACCAGCTTGGCGATTCCCCAATAATTCAATCAGCGACCCAGCCAAGCAACGGGTGATCGCCCAGGCCCCGGCATATCCAGGACCCATCGATCGCCACATCGGGCGGGTTTTCCATTTTACCGATTATTCGGTCCCGATGCATCCGGGCCTGGTCCGCGTCCGGGAATTCCGAAAACAGGCACGAACCCGAACCTGTCATGCGGACTTCGACCCCCGCGTCCCCGGCGCATTGCATCGCCCGCGCAAGCCTGGCGATATCCGGATGCTGCCGAAAGACCGTGGCTTCCAGGTCGTTGCGCCCGAAGAATTTCCCCGCGCAGCACCCTGTTTGCCAATCAGTAAAGACCGCAATTTTTACCGATTCGGAATTTCTTGTCAAATCGGGATCGCGAAAGACGTCCGCCGTCGCCACATGCGCGGACGGGCGCACGATCCAGTAGGTCCGCTCGGGCAGGGTCACGGCCGTCAGGTCCTCGCCCACCCCCTGGGCAAACGCCGCGCGGCCGAAGACGAACACCGGCACGTCCGCCCCCAGCGGCAGGGCCAGGCGCATCAGTTCGGCGCGCGTCAGGCCCGTGCCCCACAGGCGGTTCAGGGCGATCAGGGTCGTGGCCGCGTCGCTGGACCCGCCGCCCAGGCCGCCGCCGGCCGGAATGCGCTTGCGATAGCGGATCCGGGCGCCCCGCCGGGTCCCGGTGGCACGCCGCAACGCCTCGGCGGCGCGTAGCACCAGATCCTGGTCGGCCGGCAGACCCGCCAGGCCCTCGCCTTCGCGCAACAAGGCGCCGTCGGTCGTGGCGTCGAAATCCAGGGTGTCGCACAGGTCCACGAAACG
>CBFGXR010000311.1:0-2912 GCA_965652675.1 uncultured Castellaniella sp. | reverse complement strand
CAGCGGCCGGTCCACCACGGTCAGCATTTCCTTGGGCATGGCCTTGGTGGCCGGCAGGAAGCGGGTGCCCAGTCCCGCGACGGGGAAGACGGCCTTGCGGATGGGTTTCATTGCTGCGTGATGTCGGGAGGAATGGGCGCGCCCAGGACCAGGGCCTGCTGGTTGCGCTGCGACAGCGGCCGGGGCGTGCGCCCCTGTTCGGCCGGCGGCGGGCCGAAGAAGCCCTGTCCGTAGGCCAGCAGCGCCGGATTGGCGATGACGGCGAGGGTCAGCAGGAAACGCATGCGTCGGCCCGGATGGGAATGAAGGGATGTCCGCCAGTATATCGCGGGGCGCGGGCTGTCCGGCGGCCCGCGGGACTCAGGCTTCCCCCAGCGCCCGCCAGGCCTGCGCGAAAGCCATCGCGTCCGTCCGGACGGCCTGCGCGCTTTTGCCGGGCCTGTACAGCGAGGAGCCGATCCCGAACCCCGTGGCGCCCGCCCGGACCCAGGGGCCCATCGTGTCGGCGGCGATCCCGCCCACCGGGAACAGGTCGCATCCCCGGGGCAGCACGGCCAGCAGGGCCTTGACGACGGCGGGCGAGGCCAGCTCGGCGGGAAACAGCTTGAGTCCGTGCGCGCCGTGCGCCAGCGCGGCGAAGGCCTCGGTCGGCGTCAGGATGCCGGGCAGGCTGATCATGCCGAGCGCGACGGTCTCGGCGATCACCGCCGGATCGGCGTTGGGCGAGACGACCAGCTGTCCGCCCGCGGCATGCACGTCGCGGACCTGCGCCGGGGTGAGCACGGTGCCCGCGCCCACCAGCACGTCGGGAAAGGCGGCGCGCAGGGCCGCGATGCTGGCCAGCGGGTCGGGGGAGTTCAGCGGCACTTCCCACAGCGAGAAGCCGCCGTCGCGCAGCGCCTGGCCGATGTCGACGGCCTCGGACGGCCGCAGGCCCCGCAGGATGGCGATCAGCGGCAGGCGGGCCTTGAGTTCGGCGTAGCGTCGATGCGTGGCGTCGAGGGGGGATGTCATGCCGCGGTCTCCATCAAGTGGTCGTGGATGGCCTGGTGGCCGGCCCAGGTGGCCTCGTCGCCGAAGACCATGGCGTCGCGGGACAGCTGCGCCAGGGCCAGGCGATAGCGCGGCGCCAGCGCGTCGCTGCCGATCAGCGCGACCGTGTCGCCGGCGGCGGGCCGCATGTCGCGCAGTTCCTGGCCGATCAGCAGGCCCGATAGGTAGCTGGACGATTGCGCGGGGTCCAGCGCGTCGAACAGGCCGAGCGCGCGCACGCCGAACAGCAGGTGGCCGAGCGCCTCGTCCCGCAGGCCGCGCCGCACGCCGCGCACGAAGGCGGCCTCGTCCAGCGGCGCCTGCGCGTCCAGGGTCCGGCCCAGAATGGAATGACGGGCGAGCAGGGCGAACAGCTCGCCCGTCATGAAGGTCCGGAAGCGGATGACGGCGCCGTCCCGCGCATGCACCCATTTGCTGTGCGTGCCCGGCAGCACCAGCAGGCCGTCGCGCCGGTTCATGAGCCGCAGCGCGCCGATGACCTGGATCTCTTCGCCGCGCATCACGTCGGGCACGCCGGCGACGGCGTCCACGCCGCCGGGGGGGACCAGGCTCATGCCGGGCACGATGGCCAGGGGCACGCCGCCCACGGCGGGCAGCCACGCGAGGTTCCGGCACAGGGCATCGAAACCGGCCGGACAGGGGCAGTAGGGCGCTTCCCGCCAGCCCTGGCGGCTGCCGACCATGCCCGAAAGCAGGCACAGGGCGGGCGCCTGCCCGAGCCAGTCGCCGAAATGCCGCTCGAAGGCGGCGGCGAAATCGCCCGGCGCCACCTGCAGGATGCCGTGCGGCAGCGCGCGCCGCGCGACGATCCGGCCCCGCGCGTCGATCAGCGCGCCGCGCAGCGAGGTGGTGCCCCAGTCGATGGCGAGCAGGCGGGGGCGGGCGTCCCGCGGATCGCGCGGCCGCAGCCGCGCCGGTGTGATGGCGGACACGGGCGGCGCGCGCCTACAGCGGCTTGTAGGCGGTCACGTCGATCTCGACCTTGGCGTCGATCATCAGGCGCGACTCCACCGTGGAGCGGGCGGGGCGATGGTCGCCGAAGCATTCCATGTACACGCGGTTGAAACTGCCGAAATCGCGCGCGTCGTCGAGCCACACATTGACCTTGGCGACGTCCTGGAGCGTGCAGCCCGCCAGCGCCAGCACGGCTTCCAGGCGCAGGAACACCTGACGGGTCTGCGCCTCGATGCCGCCTGGCACGACCTGGCCCTGGTCGTCGGTGGGCACGGTGCCCGACACGAAGACGAAATCGCCCGCGCGCACGGCGGGCGAGAGCGGACGGGCCAGGCGATCGGACGCGACGGGGGATTGACCTAGGGTAAGTACTGGCATGACATCAACTCCTGTCTGTAAGAACATTACATAAACGCGGCGAGTAAAACCACTTTTTTACATGATAGAACGGTTTTAAGGGCTGTGTATGTAATTTATTTTCCTAAATCGTCTGATTCGATGGAAGGCGCCCGCACCATGAACGCACACCCCCTGTTTCCGCAAATGACGCGTCGTCGCATGCTGGTTTCCGCCCTGCTGGCGGCCGGCTGTATGAGCCTGCCCCTGGAGGCCGCCTGGGCCCAGGCGGGCGCCAAGGGCGGCGCGGCCAACCTGGCCATGATCGGCGAACTGCAAAGCCTGGATCCGATGGCCACGCCGACCGACCTGGTGGGCACCGTGATGCAGCACGTGTACGAACCGCTCTATACCTTCGATGCGCAGTGGAACATCCAGCCCATGCTGGCCGAAACAATGCCCGCCCACTCGGCCGACGGCAAGACATACGCCATCGCGCTGCGCGCGGGGGTGAAGTTCCACAACGTCAAGGACATGGGCGCCGACGACGTGGTGGCCTCCCTGCGGCG
>CBFGXR010000310.1:0-2924 GCA_965652675.1 uncultured Castellaniella sp. | reverse complement strand
ACCGACCGCGAGGCGGTCGACCGCTGGGCCGCGGACCTGGCGGCACGCCTGGGGTCGATCGACATTCTGGTGATCAACGCGGGGGTGGCGGGCCGCGCGCGCATCGACGATCCGCAGTCCCGCGAGGTCTGGGACCGGGTGGTCGCGGTGAACCTGGACGGCCTGTTCAACGTCACGCACGCGTTCGTCGGGCAGATCAAGGCCACGCGCGGCTGCATCGTCAATCTGTCGTCGGTCGTGGCCTTCGTCAGCGGGATTTCGTCGGCGGCCTACGTCGCGTCCAAGGGCGCGGTGCGTTCCTTCACCCAGGCGCTGGCGCGCGATCTGGCGCCGTCCGGGGTGCGCGTGAACGCGGTGGCGCCCGGCCTGATGCTGACCGAGATGGCGGCGCCGCAGCTCGCGGCGCCCGGCGGCGCGGACTGGTTCATGACGCGCGCGCCGATGGGCCGGGGCGGCGAGCCCGGAGAAATCGTCGGCCCCGTCGTGTTCCTGGCCTCGGAGATGGCCAGCTATGTGACGGGTGTCGTGCTGCCGGTGGACGGCGGCTTTTTATCGGCTTGAAGCGAGGAAATCGGCATGAAGGCAGTGGCATTGGTGACGGGCGCGGCGGGCGGCATGGGACAGGCGATCGTCCGGCGCCTGGCGCTGGACGGTTTCAGGGTCGTGGCGGTCGATCGCGGCGAAGCGCCCCTGCGCGCGCTGGCTGACCGCCTGCGGGACGAGGGGCTCGAGATCGAGCCGCGCGTGGCGGACCTGGCCGACGAGGCGCAGATCGACGCGCTGATCGGCGGGCTGCCGCCGCTGGCGGCGCTGGTGAACAGCGCGGGCCTGTTCGACGAACGCAAGTTCTTCGACGTGTCGCAGGATGATTTCCGCCGCATGTTCGAAGTGAATCTGATCGCGGCGGCCAGCCTGACGCAGAAGGCCGCCGCGCGGATGGCCGCCGGCGCGAAAGTGGTGAACATCGCCTCGCGCGCCTACCTGGGGGCGCGCCATCACGCGCACTACGTGGCGTCCAAGGCCGCGCTGGTGGGCTATACCCGGGCGAGCGCGATGGAGCTGGCCGAACGGGGGATCCTGGTCAACGCGATCGCGCCGGGCCTGATCGACACGCCGATGCTGCGCGCGCTGACGCCGGAGCGGCTGGCGGCCCAGCTGGCCCTGCAGCCGACGGGCCAGGCGGGCACGCCCGAGGACATCGCCCACGCGGTGTCGTTCCTGGCGGGGCCGGCGATGTCCTTCATCACCGGACAGGTGCTGTTCGTCGACGGGGGCAAATCCCTGGGCGGATCGGGAGCGTGAAGATGGACGACGTGCAATGGGACGAGACCGTCGATGTGGTGGTCCTGGGATCGGGGGCGGCCGGCATGTCGGCCGCGCTGACGTGTCATTTCGAGGGCCTGCGGGCGCTGCTGCTGGAAAAGACCGATCGCATCGGCGGCTCGACCGCGGTGTCGGGCGGGGCAGTCTGGATCCCCCTGAATCCGGGGGCGGCCGGTGCCGGCCACGGCGACGATACGTTCGAACAGGTCTGGGAATACCTGCGGCGGACCGTGGGCGACGCCTCGCCGCCGGAGATGCTGCGGGCCTACCTGGAAAACGGCCCCGCCATGGTGGAATACCTGCAGGCGCGCGGCGCGCTGGCGCTGGCGGCGCGGCCCTATTCGCCGGACTACTATCCCGACCGGCCGGGCGCGTCCCTGGGCGGCCGGGCCATGGATCCGCTGCCCTTCGACGGCAAGCGGCTGGGCGCGCATTTCAAGGAACTGCGCGATCCCCTGAAGGAATTCGTCGTGCTGGGCGGCATGATGGTGAACGTCACGGACGTCTACCACCTGCTGGGCGCCTGGCGCTCGCCCAAGTCGTTCTGGCATGGCGGCAAGCGGGTGCTGGCCTACTGGATGGACCGCCTGCGCGGCCGCCATCGCGGCACGCGCCTGCTGCTGGGCAACGCCCTGGCCGCGTGGCTGTTCCACGCCGTCCTGCGGGAACGGATCCCCTACCGCCTGAATACGCCGGCCCGGCGGCTGCATCGCGACGCGCAGGGCCGCGTCGCGGGGGTCGAGGTCGAGCAGGGCGGGGCCGTGCGGCGCATCCGGGCGCTCCGGGGCGTCGTCGTCGCCACCGGCGGCTTCCCCTGGGACGCCGAACTGCGGGCCGAATGCTATCCACAGCCCACCGGGCCCTGGTCCATGGCGCCCGAAGGCAACCGGGGCGAAGGCATCGGCCTGGCGCGCGGGGCCGGGGCGGTCATGGGGACGGGGCACGTATCGCCGGCGTTCTGGGCGCCGGTGTCCCTGTGGCGCAAGGCGGACGGCACGATGGTCCGCTATCCGCACCTGGTCTGGGACCGCGCCAAGCCGGGCCTGATCGCCGTCAACCGGCGCGGTGAGCGGTTCGTCAACGAATCGGCCTCGTACCACGAGTTCGTCAGCGTGATGTACCGGAGCGATCCGTCGCCGGAAATCCCCGCCTGGTTGATCTGCGACCATGCCTTCATCGAGACCTGGGGCCTGGGCCTGGCCCTGCCGGGCGGCCGTCCGCGCCAGTATCTGATCGACGACGGGTATCTGATCCGGGCCGCCACGCTGCCCGATCTGGCGGCGCGCCTGGGGATCGATGCGGCGCGCCTGGCCGCGACGGTCGACCGCTACAACGGCCTGGCCGCGCACGGCGAGGACACCGATTTCGGCAAGGGGTCGACCGCCTACAACCGCTACCTGGGCGACCCGGCCCATCGCCCCAACGCCTGCCTGCGTCCCCTGGGGCGGGGGCCCTACTATGCCGTCGAGGTGGTGGCGGGCGACATCGGCACGGCCTGCGGCATCCGGACGGATGCGCGGGCGCGGGCGCTGGACGCGCAGGGGCATCCGATTCCCGGCCTGTTCGTCGCGGGCAACGACATGCAGTCGGTGATGGGCGGG
>CBFGXR010000309.1:0-2924 GCA_965652675.1 uncultured Castellaniella sp. | reverse complement strand
CTCCAGCAGTGTGTAGGTGCCGACCATGTTGGTCTGCACGAAGGCGGCGGGGCCGTCGATGGACCGGTCCACGTGGGATTCCGCCGCCAGGTGCATCACGGCGTCGGGGCGGTGGCGCGCGAAGACGTCCGCCAGGCCCGCCGCGTCGCAGATGTCCAGATGTTCAAAGGCGTAGCGCGGGTCGCGCGCGACGGAGGCCAGGGATTCCAGGTTGCCGGCGTAGGTCAGCTTGTCGACGTTGACGACCGCATGGCTGGTATGGCCGATCAGGTGCCGGATCAGGACCGAGCCGATGAAGCCGGCCCCGCCGGTGACGAGGATGTTCATAGCCGCTTGATGAAGACCAGGCTGTTGCGCGAATGGTTGTAGTGGGCGCGCTTTTCGTGGGGCAGGTCGGAGACGCCCCCCTGGACGAAGCCGCGCTTCAGGAACCAGTGCGAGGTGCGCGTGGTCAGCACGAACAGGCGCCGCGCGCCCTGGGCGCGGGCGCTGGTTTCGGCGTGGCGCAGCAGCTTTTCGCCGTCGCCCGTGCCCTGCCATTCAGGATGCACGATGAGACAGGCCATTTCGGCCATGCCGTCGTCCAGGTAGGGGATCAGGGCCACGCAGCCGTAGATCACGCCGTCGTGCTCCAGCACCGTGAATTTTTCCACGTCGCGCTCGATCGTGGCGCGGCCGCGCGGCACCAGGGTGCCGTCGGCCTCCAGGGGCTCGATCAGCTGGACGATGGCGCCCACGTCGTCGGCGCCGGCCGGGCGCAGGTCTTCCAGCGTGTCCTCGACCACCATGGTGCCCACCCCGTCGTGGGTGAAGATTTCCAGCAGGATGCTGCCGTCCATGGTGTAGGGCACCAGGTGCGCGCGCGCCACCCCGCGCTTGACCGCCAGCGAGGCGTGGCGCAGGAAGGCGGACGTGTCCTCGTCCAGGATGTCCTGGGCGAGCAGGTCGTCGGCGTCCTTGCGGGCCAGTTCCGTGTCCACCGAGCCGTCGGTCTCGGTGACGGTGCGGTTCTGCGTCAGGAAGATCAGCTTTTCGGCGCGCAGCGCCACGGCGGCATTGGTGGCCAGGTCTTCCATGGCCAGGTTGAAGGCCTCGCCGGTGGGGGAAAAGCCCAGCGGCGAGAGCAGCACGATGGCGCCCTGGCTGATGACGTTGCGCATCGCCTCGATGTCCAGCTTGCGCACCGTGCCGGCGCGCCGGTAGTCCACGCCGTCGATCACGCCGACCGGGCGCGCGGTGACGAAATTGCCGGAGATCACGCGGATCTTGGCGTGCGACATGGGCGTGTTGGGCAGCCCCTGGCTGAAGGCGGCCTCGATGTCCAGGCGGATTTCCCCGGCGGCTTCCTTGGCGCATTCCAGGGCCTCGGGGCTGGTGGGTTCCGTGCCCCGGCCGAACTGGGTGGTGTGGCCCTTCAGGCGCAGCTGTTCGTTGACCTGGGGGCGCGAGCCGTGCACCAGGACCAGCTTGATCCCCAGGGCGGACAGCAGCGACAGGTCCGCCACCAGGTCCTCCAGGCCGCCGTCCTCGATCAGTTCGCCGCCGAAGGCCACGACGAAGGTCTTGCCGCGGAAGTCGTGCACGTAGGGGGCGACCTCGCGGAACCATCGCACGAACTGCGCGGGAGCGAATTCGGGGGCGTCCTGGGCGGAATAGGTGTCGGTTTCTGCGGAACTCATGGCGGGCGGCGGGGATCGGGTCTCGGGGGGCGGGGTCGGGCGTCGGTTTCTTGCGATAGCGAAATTATAATGAGCGATTGTCTTTTTCCCGACCGTATGCCAGAAAATCCATCGCAACCGGCCCGCCGGGCGTCCGCCCGGCCCGAGTCGTCGCGTCCGCCCGCCGGCGCCGGCGACCGGCCCCTGCCGCCCATCCAGTATCCGGAAGACTTGCCGGTCAGCGCCTGCCGCCAGGAGATCGCGCGCGCCATCGCCGATCATCCGGTGGTCATCGTCTGCGGCGAGACCGGCTCGGGCAAGACCACCCAGTTGCCCAAGATCTGCCTGGAACTGGGGCGCGGCCGGACCGGCATGATCGGCCACACCCAGCCGCGCCGTCTGGCCGCGACGTCCGTCGCGCAGCGCGTGGCCGAGGAACTGAAGACCGAACCGGGCGACTGGGTCGGCTACCAGATCCGCTTTTCCGAGCGCGCCGGCCCGGCGACGGCCATCAAGCTGATGACCGACGGCATCCTGCTGGCCGAGACCCAGCGCGATCCCCTGCTGCGCCGGTACGACACCCTGATCATCGACGAGGCGCACGAGCGCAGCCTGAACATCGATTTCCTGCTGGGTTTCCTGAAGCGCCTGCTGACGCGCCGCAAGGACCTGAAGCTGATCATCACCTCGGCCACCATCGACGCCGACCGCTTCGCCCGCCATTTCGGCGCGCCGGACCGGCCGGCGCCGGTGATCCAGGTCTCGGGCCGCCTGTTCCCGGTGGAACTGCGCTACCGCCCCGTGCGGCGGGAGGACGAGGACGCCCCCGCCGGCCGCAAGCCGGGGCAGGGCGACGAGGAACGCGACCTGGTCGACGCCGTGGTGGATGGCGTGGACGAATGCGCCCGCCATGGGACCGGCGACGTGCTGGTCTTTTTGCCCGGCGAGCGCGAAATCCGCGAATGCGCCGAGGCCCTGCGCAAGCGTCATCCCGTCGGCGCCCTGGTGCTGCCGCTGTATGCGCGGCTGTCGCGCGCGGAGCAGGAGCAGATCTTCCATCCGCGCGGCAACGCCCGGCGCATCGTGCTGGCCACCAACGTGGCCGAGACCTCGCTCACGGTGCCGGGCATCCGCTACGTCGTTGACAGCGGCCTGGCGCGCATCAAGCGCTATTCCTGGCGCAGCAAGGTCGAACAATTGCGCATCGAGCCGATCAGCCAGGCCTCGGCCAATCAGGAAACCCAGCAGGAAATCGATGTTCAGGCT
>CBFGXR010000308.1:0-2938 GCA_965652675.1 uncultured Castellaniella sp. | reverse complement strand
CGGGCGACATCGGCACGGCCTGCGGCATCCGCACGGACGAACGGGCGCGGGCGCTGGACACGCAGGGGCACCCGATTCCCGGCCTGTTCGTCGCGGGCAACGACATGCAGTCGGTGATGGGCGGGGCCTATCCGGGGCCGGGCATCACCCTGGGGCCCGCGCTGACGTTCGGCTGGGTGGCGGGCCGCGCGCTGGCGGCGGCCGATTGAACACGATCCTGATCTTCGGAGAGACGCATGAAACTGTATTACTCGTCCACCTCGCCCTACGTGCGCAAATGCCTGATTGCCGCCCATGAGCTGGGCCTGGCCGACCGCATCGAACCGGCCCCGGTCGTCACCCTGCCCACGGCGCACAACCCAGACCTGATGCGGGACAATCCCCTGTGCAAGTTGCCGACGCTGATCACGGACGACGGCCAGGCGCTGTACGACAGCCGGGTCGTGTGCGAATACCTGAACGATCTGGGCGGGGGCGGACTGATCCCGGCCGGCGGCGGCAAATGGGCCGCCCTGGTCGACCAGTCCCTGGCCGACGGGATCCTGGACGCCGCGCTGCTGATGCGCTACGAAGTCGTGCTGCGTCCCGCCGAGCGCCAATGGCCGGCCTGGCGCGAGACCCAGGAAGAAAAGGCGCGCAGCGCGCTGGCCCGGTTCGAGCAGGCGGTGGGCGGCTGGCCGGTCGGCCGGCTGGACATCGGGGTGATCGCGCTGGCCAGCGCGCTCGGCTATCTGGACCTGCGGTTTCCGGACCTGGACTGGCGCGGCGCCTGTCCCGGCCTGTCGGCCTGGTTCGCCGTCTTCGACCAGCGGCCTTCGATGCGGGCCACGGTGCTGAAGGCCTGACGCGGCGGAGCTGCCGGTCTTCGGCGGCCGGGGTCAGTCCGTGATGCCTTTGACCTGGGCTTCGTAGTCGGCCAGACGACCCTGGATTGCGCGTGTGCCGTAATGGAAGGCCAGCACCGCCGCGGGCCACTGTCGCAGTTCGCTGCCATCGATCTGTCGTTTGCCGAACTGTGTGCGGGTCGTCGACCAGGCGATGGGCAGATGGTTGTTGTGAACGAATTTCATCAGCCCTTTCAGGAGTTCCGGCCGGCTGATGAAACGATCGCTCCATTTGATTTCCAATGCGGCGATGGGTTTGAGCGCCGGGGATGATTCCACGAGATCCACCTCGTTGTCCGCGGTGCCCCAGCGCGCATAGTTCAAGCGGGCGTTTTCGTGGAAGCGCTGTGCGAACAGCGCGGTTTCCACCAGATGCCCGAAGTCGGCGTCGTCGGGAGACCTGACGCCGAACAGCCCCGTGTACATGGCCGGGTTGGTCAGGTATATCTTGAAATTGCGCTCCCTCTGGTAGCGCTTGCCGTCCTGATCGACACGGAATACCCGTTTGATGAGAAAGGCGGCCTCCAGGTATTCGATATATCTCTGGATGGTGGGTTTGCCTACGCCGCTGCGCTTGGACAGTTGCTCGAATGAGACTTCTTCCGCCGTGTTGAAGGCCAGCAAGGTGAACAGGGAATTCAGTTCCTGGATGTCCTTGATGCCGTATAACTGTGGCAAATCCCGAAGCAGCACTTTGTCCACGATGTCGGATTTGACGAAGCGTTCGGGATCGTTGCGGATGGCGGGCGACAGGGCAAGTTCGGGGTATCCGCCGAATTTCACGTAATCGACGAATTGGTCATTCAGATGATGGATGTCCTTGAGCGCGTACAGGCCGGGGGTTTCTTCCAGAATGGCGGGGGGCTCCTGACGGAGCTGCAGGTACTCGGAAAAGGTGAGCGGCGGCAGCAGAAAATCGGTGAAGCGGCCTGCGCCCGATTCGGTGCTCTGCCGCTTGAGCGCCGCGGCGGCGGAGCCGGAGACGAGGATGCGCAAATCAGGCCGGTGGTCGACCAAGGGCTTGAGGTGTTTTTCCCAATCCTTGTGGGACTGGATTTCGTCGAAGAACAAATAGCGAGTGCCCTCGTCTCTGGGGGTGGCTTCCTCGATCTGGCGGATCAATGTCTCAAGCGACTGGCCGTGCAGCAGCGGGTGATCCATTTCGACATAGGCGATGCGGTGCGGGGATATTCCGCTGTTCAGCAGGTCGGCCATCAGGTGGCGGATCAGGATGGTCTTGCCGACTCGCCGAGGCCCAAGCAGCACGATGGCGCGTCGCAGGCCGGGTTCCAACAGCAGTTGCCGGATGGGGGGGAGGTAGGCCCTGGGATGCATAGCCAATGTGTCGGCATCCATCCGACCGGTTTGCCACCACAGGTTCAGTCTCTTAAGATGATCCGTAACCTGTTGATTTGAAACGTCTCTCATCCAGGAATCCAGTTAAGCATGATTTTTTATGCTTAACTCTATCATGAGAGCGGGGCCTCGGTCTCGCCAGGCTGCTACGCCACCAGCGCCACCGCGTTCCGATACCCCGCGCACAGCGCCAGTATCCGGGCTTCCCGCGATCCGGCGTCCTCGTGCCGGTCCGTTTCCAGCGGCCGGCGGTCCGCATCGCGCCGCGCCAGGGACAGCACGGCCTCGCTCACCCGCGCGTCGTGCACCAGCACGTCGGCCTCGTTCAGGGCGCGCAGCTGGCTCAGGGTGATGTCGCCCGGGTCGGCGGGGCAGGGGATGATCCAGCGCAGGGTGCGCGGCGGCACGGGTTCTTCGCCGGCCTCGTCCAGGCGGGCGAGCAGCATGCGTTCCGCTTCGCGGGCGTCGGCCGCGCGCAGCTGTTCCAGGACCGGGCCGTCGTACAGCCAGTCGTAGAAGCGGCGGCGCGCGCCGTGGTCGGGATAGGCCCGGCGGATGGCGGGCCGATGGTCGCGGGCCAGCCGGGCCAGGGGGGCCAGCGCGGGGTCGAACAGAGATTCCATGCGTTCGCGCAGGCGCCGGGCCGGGCCGTCGTACAGCCAGTCGTAGAAGCGGCGGCGCGCGCCGTGGTCGGGATA
>CBFGXR010000307.1:0-2943 GCA_965652675.1 uncultured Castellaniella sp. | reverse complement strand
GGACCGCTGCAGCATGGCGGCGTCGTCCGGCGCCAGCCGGTCGGCCAGCTTCATGGCCAGCCGTTCGGCCGACAGCTGGATGGGGGTGAGCGGGTTCTTGATCTCGTGGGCCAGGCGCCGGGCGACTTCGCCCCAGGCGACCGTGCGGTTAGCGGAGATCACTTCGCTGATGTCGTCGAACACCACCAGATAGCCGTCCTCGTGGCCGTCCATGAGCAGCCGGGTGCCCCGGGCCAGCAGGGTGACGACGTGTTTCTTGCGTTCGTTGTCGGGCGCGGTCCGGAGTTCGACCTCGAACTGCTGCTGCCAGTAGGGGCGCGTGGATTCGACCGCGTCGTGGGCGGAAAATTCCTGGCGGATCAGGTTGGCGAACGGCAGGGCGCCGTCGGCGGTTTCCAGCGGGCGGCCCTGGACGGTGCGCAGGTCGACGTGCAGGATGGTCTGGGCGCCCTGGTTGAACAGCGTCAGGCGGAAGGCGCGGTCGAACACCAGCACCCCCGAGGACAGGTTGCTGAGCACCGATTCCAGGTACAGATTGCTCTGTTCCAGCTGGCGGCGGTGGCGGTCGACCATCTGGCGGGCCTCGTCCAACTGGCGCGTCATGGCGTTGAACGATCGCGTCAGCTGGCCGACCTCGTCGCGCGCCGGCGGTTCCGGCAGGGGGCGGTAGTCGCCCACGCCGACGGCCTGGGTGCCCGAGGCCAGGGACAGCAGGGGCCGCACCAGGCGCCGCGAAACGGCCAGCGCCACGACCACGGCGGCGAAGACGGCGAGAATCAGGGCCAGGGTCAGCGTGATGCCGTAGAGCTTGCGCAGTCCCAGGCGCGACAGGGCCAGTTCCTGGTAATCACGGAAGCCCTGCTGGACCTGGCTGGCGTTGTGGGCGATGCGCTCCGGCACGGCCTGGATCACCTGCAGCCAGCGCGAATCGCCGCCCAGGCTCATGGGGTTGCCCAGCCTGTCCGAGGCGGCCGGGCTCAGCGGGATGACGACGCGCAGGTGCAGGCCGTCGCTGGTCGGGCCGCCGCCGGGGGCCACGTCGGCCTCGGCCGCGGCGTAGCCCTGGGCGACCCGCAGCTGGTTCATGACGCTGCTGGGAGGCAGGTCCGGCAGCAGCTGGCTGAAGGACGACGAGGAAAAGGCGACCAGGCGGCCGTTGCCGGTGAAGACCATCGCTTCGTCGATTTCGTTGGCGGAACGCAGCGAGGTGATCAGCAGGGCGGTTTCGGCGTCGCTGGCGCTGTTCAGCCGCAGGGCCATGTTGCGCGCCCGGCCGTTGAGTTCGGTGAGCTGGGCGTCCAGCGGGGCGCGCCCGAGGTTCAGGCCGGCCTCCAGGGCGGTGTCCACCCGCACGTTGAACCAGGACTCGATCGAGCGCGACATGAACTGCACCGACAGCACGTAGATCAGCACGCCGGGCAGGATGCCGATCAGGGTGAAGTACAGCGTGAAGCGGGCGGTCAGCCGCGCGCCGAACTGGCGCCGCCGGATCTGGCGCAGCAGCCGGATCGCGAGCATGGCGACCCAGGACATCAGGGCGATCGCCAGTACGCCGTTGAGCAGCAGCAGCACATCGTACTGCTGCGCGTAGCGCGAGGCGTTGCCGGTGGACCAGACCAGCAGGCCCAGCAGCGCGATCGCGCTGGCGGCGGCGACCCCCAGCGCGGAGCGCAGCGCCCAGCGGATCAGCCGCGGGGCGTTGCGGCGGAGATCGAAAAGGTGAATTCTTTCCATGGGGTCGTCAGGGACCAGGCCGCGCTGTTGAGGGCGTCGACCTGGAAGGGACGGGCCAGGCGGGACGTATCCAGCCGCAGCCGCAGCCGCCCCTGGTAGGTCTGGTCCGGCGTGAAGCGGCTGGCGGCCGCGAGGGGCCAGTCGCGGATGCGGCGCACCAGGTCCAGGGCCTCGTCCAGGGACGTGGCCGGCAGGGACAGGTCGCCGGTGCCGACGCGCCATTGGCGGGTCAGGGCGTTGTACTGGATGCGCCAGGTCTGGTTGAGCGACAGGACGGTCTCGTCGAACCACCACCAGCGCGGGTGTTCGATCACCAGGTCCGCCGTGAAGTACAGCGGCAGCCCCTTGGTGGCGGCGTCGTGCAGTTCATCGCTCAGCGTGAAGTCGATATCGGCGTCCAGCAGGAGCTGACCCTGGCGCAGCACCGGCTCGATGCGCACGACCCGGCCGTCGTCGGCCCGGGCGGCCGGAGGAACCAGGAGCAGGAGGCTGAGGGCCAGGAGGATCAGGAAGCGTGGCATGCGCTGGCGGGGCTGGAACGGAAAGTCACGGACAGTCGCAGTATTGTTGAGCCCGCGTCAAAGCGCAAGCCGCGCCGGGCCTGTGCGGGTGTTGCGCAGGCCGAGTTCCGGCTCATGTCGGCTTGCGCAGCAGGGCGTAGAAGAAGCCGTCGCCGTCGTCGGGGCCGCCGGGCAGGATATGGCCAGGGGCCGGTAGCCGCAGCGCGCCGGGATGCCGGTCCTGGAAGGCCTGGACCTGTGTTTCGCCTTCCTGGGGAAAGATCGAGCAGGTGGCGTACAGCAGGTGGCCGCCGGGGGCCAGCAGCGGCCATAGCGCGTCGGCGATGCGGGCCTGCAGCGCCGCCGTGCGCGCGAGGTCGTCCTCGCGGCGCAGCCAGCGGATGTCGGGATGGCGGCGTACCACGCCCGACGCGGTGCAGGGCACGTCGGCCAGGATGGCGTCGTAGGGCTGCCCGTCCCACCAGTCGTCGGGCCGGGCGGCGTCGGCGCAGCGCAGGGACGTGTCCGGGGATTCCAGGCCCAGCCGCCGCAGGTTCTCGCCCACGCGCTCCAGGCGCCGGGCGTCGCTGTCCAGGGCCGTCAGGCGCAGCGCGTGGCGTTCCAGCAGATGGGCCGTCTTGCCGCCGGGCGCCGCGCATGCGTCCAGCACCCGCATCCCGTCGCGCAGCGGCAGCAGCCGCGCGGCCCG
>CBFGXR010000306.1:0-2949 GCA_965652675.1 uncultured Castellaniella sp. | reverse complement strand
GGCGTGGAAGCCGCGCAGTTCGTCCAGGGACAGGTCGGCCAGGTCGCAGCCGCGGGTCTCGCAGGAGCGCACCGCCAGTGCCACGGTCTCGTGGGCGTCGCGGAAGGGCACGCCGCGCTTGACCAGGTAGTCGGCCAGGTCGGTGGCGGTGGCGTAGCCCTGCAGGGCGGCGGCGCGCATGGCGTCGGCCTTGACGCGCACCCCGCCGATCATGTCGGCGAAGATCGTCAGCGTGTCGCGGATGGTGTCGGCGGTGTCGAACAGGCCTTCCTTGTCTTCCTGGTTGTCCTTGTTGTAGGCCAGGGGCTGGCCCTTCATCAGGGTCAGCAGGGCGACCAGGTGGCCGTGCACGCGGCCGGTCTTGCCGCGCGCCAGTTCGGGCACGTCGGGGTTCTTTTTCTGCGGCATGATCGAACTGCCGGTGCAGAAGCGGTCGGCCAGGTCGATGAAGCCCACGCGCGGGCTCATCCACAGGACCAGTTCTTCCGACAGGCGCGAGACGTGCGTCATGATGAGCGCGGCGGCCGCGCAGAATTCGATGGCGAAGTCGCGGTCGGACACCGCGTCCAGGGAATTGCGGCAGACCTCGTCGAAGCCCAGGGTGCGGGCGACGCGTTCGCGGTCGATGGGGTAGGACGTGCCCGCCAGCGCGGCGGCGCCCAGGGGCAGGCGGTTGGTGCGGCGGCGGCAGTCGGCCAGGCGTTCGGCGTCGCGGCCGAACATTTCCGCGTAGGCCAGCAGGTGGTGGCCGAAGGTGACGGGCTGGGCCACCTGCAGGTGCGTGAAGCCCGGCAGGATGGTGTCGGCGTGTTCCAGGGCCAGGGCGGCCAGGCGGTGGCGCAGTTGCCCCAGCAGGTCGATCGCCAGGTCGATTTCGTGGCGCAGCCACAGGCGGATGTCGGTGGCGACCTGGTCGTTGCGCGAGCGGCCCGTGTGCAGGCGCTTGCCCGCGTCGCCGATCAGTTCGACCAGGCGTTTTTCGATGTTGAGGTGGACGTCTTCCAGGTCCAGCGACCAGGTGAACTCGCCGGCGCGGATTTCTTCCAGGATCCGCGTCATGCCGCGCTGGATGTCGGCCAGGTCGGCGGCGCTGATCACGCCCACGGCCGCCAGCATGTCGGCGTGGGCCAGCGAGCCCTGGATGTCGAAGGCCGCCATGCGCTGGTCGAAATTGACCGAGGCGGTGTAGCGCTTGACCAGGTCGGAGACGGGTTCGGAGAAACGGGCCGACCAGGCCTGCGACTTGTTGTCGAACTGATTGTGTGCGGACGGGGTATTGGACATAGTGGGCGCATTATAAAGGAGGGGCCGGCGGGCCCGCGGCCGCGGGCCCGCCCCGGGGCGGGGATCCGTTCGAAGATCCGCCGGGGCCGGGCGGGCGTCGTCTGCGCTATATTAAAAGCTTTTCAGCGGAACCCCGATACCATGGCGCAGCCCGACATGAAGCAGATCACTGCGATCGTCAAACCCTTCAAGCTCGACGAAGTGCGCGAGGCCCTGTCCGAACTGGGCGTCAACGGCCTGACCGTCACCGAGGTCAAGGGCTTCGGCCGCCAGAAGGGCCACACCGAACTGTATCGCGGGGCGGAATACGTGGTGGATTTCCTGCCCAAGATCCGCATCGACGTGGTGGTGTCGGCCGATCAGGCCGAAGGCGTGATCGAGGCCGTCATCCGCGCCGCGCGCACGGGCAAGATCGGCGACGGCAAGATCTTCGTCACCCCGGTCGAGCAGGCCGTGCGCATCCGCACCGGGGAAACGGGCATCGAGGCCCTGTAGTCTTTTTCAGGCGCCGTCCGGCCGGCGCCGCGCCGCGATCGCCCAGAAGGCCGGCAGGAAATATTCCGCCACCAGCAGCGGCTGGCCCAGGCGCATGAACACCGAATGCCGGGCCAGGATCACCTCGCCCGGGGCGGCATCCGCCCATGCGCCGTCGGCGCGGCGTGCCCGTAGCCGGCCGAAGCGGAAACCGCTGCGCGCGATGCGCGGATCCCGATACAGGATGTCGGCCAGCGGGCGCTGGCCCAGGCCGCGCATGGCCTTCCAGGCGCCCAGGCTGGCGCGCAGAGGCGTGAAGCTGCAGGCCTGGACGGCGGGGACGCCGTCGATCGCCATCAGGATTTCGCGCCACCAGGCCGGCGTGCCGGTGGGCAGCCCGGCCTCCGCGGCCCAGCCGGGCGTCAGGGCCACGACGGCCTCGCGGCGCACCGTCAGCCGGACTTCGCCCAGGCGGCGCAGCCCGGTGGTCAGTGCGCCGGGGCGGCGCAGCCAGGCCTGCCGCAAGGGGTCCAGCGCGGGGGCGGGCATGCCGCGCCAGGGGCGGGGAAGGGCGGTGTCCGGGGTCATGTACAGCGTGTCATCGGGCGGGAGCAAACGATAGCATGCCTGTCCCGCCCCGGATGAGGGGTCTCGCGCGATACAATGCGCAGCATCATGGAACCGGTCCGAATCTCAAAACTCATGGCCCAGCGCGGCCTGTGCTCGCGGCGCGAAGCCGACGCCTACATCGAACGCGGCTGGGTGCGCGTGGATGGCAGGATCGTCAGCGAACTGGGCACCAAGGCGCTGCCCAACGCCCGCATCACCCTCGAACGCCAGGCGGCCCGCCGCCAGACCGACAAGGTCACCATCATCCTGAACAAGCCGGTCGGCTATGTGTCGCACCAATCCGACAAGGGCTACCGCCTGGCCGCGTCCCTGATCCAGGCGCGCACGCAGCACCGGACGGGCCACGGTCCGGCCTTCGATCCCGCGCACCTGCGCGGGCTGGCGCCCGCCGGGCGGCTGGACATCGATTCCCAGGGGCTGCTGGTCCTGACCCAGGACGGACGCATCGCGCGCCAGCTGATCGGCGACGATTCCTCGCTCGAAAAGGAATACCTGGTGCGTGTCGAGGGCCGCCTGTCGGCCGGGGGTCTGGCCCTGCTGAACCATGGCCTGGCGCTGGAC
>CBFGXR010000305.1:0-2957 GCA_965652675.1 uncultured Castellaniella sp. | reverse complement strand
ACTACCGGCTCAATGTCGTGACGGTGCACATTCCGCCCCTGCGGGAACGCCGCGAGGACATTCCGGTGCTGTTCGCCCATTTCGCGGGCCTGGCCGCCCGCCGCTTCGGCTGCGCGGTGCCGCCGGTGGATCCCGCGCTGTGGCGCCACCTGATGAACCACGACTGGCCCGGCAACGTGCGCGAACTGGCGCATTTCGCGGACCGCTGCGTGCTGGGCGTGCAGCAGGCGCCGACGATGGGAGCGGCCGGGCCGGCGCCGGAAACCGGCAGCCTGCCCGAACGCGTCGAGCGCTACGAGGCCGAACTGATCCGCGAGGCTCTGGCGGCGCATGGGGGCGAGATCCGGGGCACGCTCGAGACCCTGGGACTGCCGCGCAAGACGCTCTACGACAAGCTGCGGCGCTACGGCATCGACCGGCAGGCCTATGCGCGCGGCGATATCCGCGAGGCCTCCGCCGCGACCGCGGGCGACGCCGAACCCTGATCCCAGGCGCGCCGGCGGAACGCGCGCGGCGATTCCCCGGCCGTCTTGCGGAAGAACCGCGTGAAGTGCGCGGGCTCGGAAAACCCCAGGGCGTCCGAGATTTCGCCGATGGTCATGGACGTGTAGACCAGGCTGCGCCCGGCCTCCAGCGCCAGCCGTTCGTGGATCAGCTGCAGCGGGGACTTGCCGGCGTGGGCGCGGGTGATCACGTTCAGGTGGGCGGCGGTCATGCCCAGGCGGTCCGCGTACCAGGCCACGTCGTGATGCGCGGCATAGGCGGATTCCAGCAGTTCGCCGAAGCGGGCGTGGTGTTCCAGCCCCCGCGCGCGGGGCGGGCCGTCGGGTTCCGCGCCGGGGCGGCTGCTGCGCAGCCGTGCGTAGATCAGCGTCAGCCAGGCCTCGATCCGCGCGTCGCGGAAATCCTCCTGGGACAGGTACTGGGCGTTCAGGTGCGTGAAGGCGTCGCGCAGGCCGGTACCGCCGCGTTCGAGCGCGTGGATGACGGGCTGCGCGGGCGGCGCGGCCCTCGGCCCCAGCAGCTGGACCAGGCGCGCGAGCAGGGGATAGGCGATCGTCACGACGTGGCCGGCGCAGTCCTCGTCGAACTCGAAGCCGTGCACGAAAGCCTGGGGCACTTCGACGATCGCCGGGCCGGCGACCGGGTGCCGCGCCTCGTCCAGGCAGACGATGGCCCGCCCCCGGTGCAGGTGGAGGATCTGGTAGAGGCCGGAATGGCGGTGGGGGCGGATATGCCAATTGTGCAATCGACTGCGCGAGGCAATGGTCTCGCAATGCACCCGTTCCGCCCTGGACCATTCTTCCTGCCCGCCGTAGAGCTTGAAGATCGGCGCGTGCTCGAAATATTTCATATTGGCAAGTTTAATCCTCAAAAATCCATTCAAAAAGAGGTCGGGATGGCGCACCATCTGATCCGTGCATCCGGATTCGAATCCACGAACCGAGCGAACATGACATCGGAGAAGACATGAACATCAAGACGCGAGTCGCCATCATCGGCGCGGGCCCCTCGGGACTGCTGCTGGGCCAGCTGCTGCATCGCTGCGGCATCGACAATGTGATCCTGGAACGCCACACGCCCGATTACGTGCTGGGCCGCATCCGCGCCGGCGTGCTGGAATACGGCTTCGTCGACCTGATGCGCGAGGCCGGCGTGTCCGAGCGCATGGACCGCGAAGGCCTGGTGCACGACGGCATCACCCTGGCCTTCCAGGGGCGGCGCCAGCACGTCGACCTGAAGGGGCTGACCGGCCAGTCGGTGCTGGTCTATGGGCAGACGGAGGTCACGCGCGACCTGATGGATGCCCGCAAGGCGAACGGCGCGCCCATCTACTACGAGGCCGAGGACGTGCAACTGCACGATTTCCTGGACGGCAAGCCGAGCGTCACCTTCACCCACCAGGGCCAGAAGAAGACGCTGGAATGCGATTACATCGCCGGCTGCGACGGCTTCCACGGCGTGTCGCGCAAGTCGGCGCCCAAGGACAAGATCAAGGAATTCGAGCGCGTGTACCCCTTCGGCTGGCTGGGCCTGATGTCCGATACGCCGCCCGTCGAGGACGAGCTGATCTACGTCCACAATCCGCGCGGGTTCGCGCTGTGCAGCATGCGTTCGCACACCCGCAGCCGCTACTACATCCAGTGCAGCCTGGCGGAGCACGTCGAGGAATGGTCCGACGACCGTTTCTGGACGGAGCTGTCGGCCCGGCTGCCCGAGGACGTCGCGGGCAAGCTGGTGACCGGACCTTCCATCGAAAAAAGCATCGCGCCGCTGCGCAGCTTCGTGGCCGAGCCCATGAAGTTCGGCAAGCTGTTCCTGGTGGGCGACGCCGCGCACATCGTGCCGCCCACCGGCGCCAAGGGCCTGAACCTGGCCTCCAGCGACGTGTACACCCTCTACCACGCGCTGCGCGGGGCCTGCCTGGACGGGCGCCCGGACCTGCTGGACCGCTATTCGGAGATCGCCCTGCGCCGCGTCTGGAAGGCCGAGCGCTTTTCCTGGTGGATGAGCATGCTGCTGCACACCTTCGACGACGACGCCTTCAGCCAGCGCATCCAGAAGGCCGAGCAGGACTACTACACCAGCACCCGCGCCGGCCTGACCACGATCGCGGAAAACTACGTCGGCCTGCCCTACGAGGCCGTGGTCTGATCCGTGTCTGAAGGCTCGCCGGGCGCCAGCGCCCGGCGGCGGAAGTCCTTGGGCGACACGCCCGTCAGCCGCTTGAAGAAGCGCGTGAAATAGCCCGGATCCGCGAACCCGAGCGAATCGGAGATCGTGCCGACGGTGCGCGGCGTGTAGATCAGTTCGCGGCGGGCTTCCAGCAGCAGCCGTTCGTGGATCAGTTCCAGCGCCGACTTGCCCGCCAGGGCCTGGACGATGGCGTTCAGGTGGGCGGGCGTCACGCCGATGCGCTGCGCATACCAGGCCACCCGGTGCTGGCGGGTGTGGTG
>CBFGXR010000304.1:0-2959 GCA_965652675.1 uncultured Castellaniella sp. | reverse complement strand
GCGGCGATCTGGAACCAGATCTGCAGCGAGGGATCCTCGAAGTGGCTCAGGCGGCGGGTGACGCCCATCAGGCCCAGGATGTAGAGCGGCATGAAGGCGACCCAGAAACCCACGACCCAGCACCAGAACGAGCATTTGCCCCAGAACACGTTCAGGCGGAAGCCGAAGGCCTTCGGGAACCAGTAGTTGATCGCGGCGAACAGGCCGAACACCACCCCGCCGATGATGACGTTGTGGAAGTGCGCGATCAGGAACAGGCTGTTGTGCAGCACGAAGTCGGCCGGCGGCACGGCCAGCAGCACGCCCGTCATCCCGCCGATCACGAAGGTGATCATGAAGGCCACCGTCCACATCATGGGCAGTTCGAAGCGGATGCGGCCCCGGTACATGGTGAACAGCCAGTTGAAGATCTTCGCCCCCGTGGGGATCGAAATGATCATCGTCGTGATGCCGAAGAAGGAATTCACGCTGGCGCCCGAACCCATGGTGAAGAAGTGGTGCAGCCAGACCAGATACGACAGGACCGTGATCACGATGGTCGCGTACACCATGGAGGTATAGCCGAACAGGCGCTTGCCGCAGTACGTCGAGGTGATCTCGGAGAACACGCCGAACAGCGGCAGGATCAGGATGTAGACCTCGGGGTGGCCCCAGATCCAGATCAGGTTCACGTACATCATCGGGTTGCCGCCCAGATCGTTCGTGAAGAACTGGGTGCCCAGGTAGCGGTCCATGCCCAGCAGCGCCAGCGTGGCCGTCAGCACCGGGAAGGTGATGATGATCAGGATGTTGGTGCACAGCGCGGTCCAGGTGAAGACCGGCATTTTCATCAGCTTCATGCCCGGGGCGCGCATCTTGATGATGGTGACCGCCAGGTTGATCCCCGACAGCAGCGTGCCCACCCCGGCGACCTGCAGCGCCCAGATGTAGTAATCCACCCCCACGTCGGGGCTGAAGTCCAGGCCCGAGAGCGGCGGATAGGCCAGCCAGCCGGTGCGGGCGAATTCGCCCACGAACAGCGACATCATCACCAGGATGGCGCCGCCGGTGGTCATCCAGAAGCTGAAGTTGTTCAGGAACGGAAAGGCCACGTCGCGCGCGCCGATCTGCAGCGGCACGATGTAGTTCATCAGGCCGGTGATGAACGGCATGGCCACGAAGAAGATCATGATCACGCCGTGCGCGGTGAAGATCTGGTCATAGTGGTGCGGCGGCAGATAGCCCAGCGCGTCGCCGAAGGACACCGCCTGCTGCAGGCGCATCATGGCCGCGTCGGCGAAGCCGCGCAGCAGCATCACCACGCCCAGCACCATGTACATGATGCCGATCTTCTTGTGGTCGATGCTGACGATCCAGTCGCGCCACAGGGGGCCCCAGAGGCGGTAGCGCGTCATCAGGGCCAGGACGGCCAGTCCGATCACGGCCACGCCCGCGAAGGTGGCCAGCAGGATCGGCTCGTGGTAGGGAATGGCTTCCAGGCTGAGCCGGCCCAGGATCCAGGTTCGCAAATCCATCTTTACTTCTCCATAGGCTGCATGAGGTCGCTCATGCAGGTCGAGCCGGGTCGCACGCAGCGGTTCAGGATCAGGCGGTACAGGTCGGGATCGACGGCCGCCCAGCGGCGCACCGGATCGTTCTCGCTGGGCCGCTCCAGGTCCAGGTAGCCGGCGCGGTCCAGGGTTCCACCGGCGGCGCGGTTCTTCGCCACCCAGGCCTCGAAGCCGGCCTGATCCAGGCCGTGGAAGCGGAAGTTCATGCCGGAAAAGCCCGCGCCGCTATAGTTCGCGGACATGCCCTCGTATTCCCCGGGGGCGTTGATCACCGCGTGCAGCATGGTCTGCATGCCCGGCATGGCGTAGATCTGGCCGGCCAGGGCGGGAATGAAGAAGGAATTCATCACCGAGGAGGCCGTGATCTTGAAGCGGATCGGCCGGTCCACCGGCGCCGCCAGCTCGTTGACGGTGGCGAAGCCATATTCCGGATAGATGAACAGCCACTTCCAGTCCAGGGCGACGACCTCGACGGTGAGCGGCTCGACGTGGGCGGCCAGGGGCTTGTCCGCCGAGATCCGGCTGAGCGGACGATAGGGATCGAGCAGATGGGTGCTGACCCAGGTGACGCTGCCCAGCGCGATGATGATCAGCAGCGGCACCGACCAGATGACCAGTTCCAGGCGGGTGGAATGATCCCAGTCGGCGTCGTAGCGCGCCTTGCGGTTGGACGCCCGGTAGCGCCAGGCGAACAGGATCGTGGCGACGATCACGGGCAGGATGACGATCAGCATCAGGCCGGTCGCCGTGTAGATCAGGTTGCGCTGCTGCAACGCCACGTCGCCCGAAGGGTTCAGCAGCACGGCATCGCAGCCGCCCAGCAGCAGGGCCGAGCCGGCGCCCAGCAGTATTTTCAATAACTTGTCGTGCCTCATTGCCTTGTATGCCGATTCCAGTCACGCGGAGGCCAATACTATAGATTTGAAATGTCGAGATGGAAATTGGACATTTTGACTCATGCCCCTTCGAGAAACAGGGTTACTGCGGGTAATGTCCAATGGCGAACCCTGTCGCCGGCATGGGATTCTATGCGCGAGGCCGCCTGCGCGCGGGCGGCCCGCATCGCAGACCAGGAGGACCCGATGACAGAACATATCCTCAACTCTCCCCTGCCCGGACCGCGCGCCCGGGAAGACGACCAGGCCAGGGCCACCCGCCACGCCGAAGGCCACCCGTCCGTATCCCCGGGCGACATCGCCGTCGGCGTGATCATCGGCCGCACATCGGAATACTTCAATTTCTTCACCTACGGGATCGCCTCGGTGATCGTATTTCCCCAGGTGTTCTTCCCGTTCGCGGATCCCCTCACCGGCACGCTGTACGCCTTCGCCGTCTTCGCCCTGGCCTTCATCGCCCGGCCCTTCGGCACGACACTCTTCATGCACGTCCAGAAGCACTGGGGCCGGGGG
>CBFGXR010000303.1:0-2961 GCA_965652675.1 uncultured Castellaniella sp. | reverse complement strand
ATCTGCGCCAGGCTCTGCACGCCGCACAGGCCGCAGCTGGTGCTGCCCGCCAGGCTGCGCCGGCGCAGTTTCAGGGCGTGCAGCCGGGCGTTGACGATCCGCAGGCGGACCACCAGGCCGTCCGGGACCGATTCGACGTCCAGGTCGAGCACGTCGTTCGGGGAGCGGATGATGCCTTCGGTGTAGGAAAAACCCAGGGCCAGTTCGGGGATGTGCAGCGGCGAGGCCAGCAGGGCGGCGTGCGCGATGCCGTTGTATTCCAGGGCGACCGCCTGTTCGCGGGCGATGGCGTCCTGCGTGGCCGTGGCCTGCCGGCCGCCGACGCGCAGGATGTCGCTCATCGCGAGGCCGGCGGACGGGTCGGGATAGTCGGACAAGGGGTCGAAGTCTGCGGGATGCATGCGGGTCTCCTCAGGCGCCGGCGTGCGCGGCCTGGGGCAGGCGGGCGTTCAGGAGTTCGTCCTGGCGCTGTTCGAACGTCGTCCAGTCGCGCTGCCACGGCGATGCGGTGCCGGTGACCTTGCGCACCTGCACGGCCGTCACCTTGTATTCGGGGCAGTCCGTCGCCCAGTCGGTGTTGTCGGTGGTCAGGACGTTCGAGCC
The DNA here is from genome assembly GCA_965652675.1 of uncultured Castellaniella sp. GTDB lineage: Bacteria > Pseudomonadota > Gammaproteobacteria > Burkholderiales > Burkholderiaceae_B > Castellaniella. The sequence goes on along the minus strand of CBFGXR010000303.1, from coordinate 2,358 downwards.
GCATTCCGGGAAGTGGAAGGTGGTGTACACCACGCCCGGCTGGATCCGGTCGGTGACGTTGGCGCGCAGCACGGTTTCGCCGGCCCGGCTTTCGATGGCGACCCGGTCGCCCTCGACGATGCCCCGGTCCTCGGCGTCGTGGGGGTGGATCTCCAGGACGTCCTCGCTGTGCCAGGCATTGTTGGCCGTGCGCCGGGTCTGCACCCCGGCGTTGTACTGCGACAGGATCCGGCCCGTGGTCATCAGCAGCGGGAAGCGGCGCGTGGAGCGTTCGTCGGTCGGGACGTATTGCGTGATCATGAAGCGGCCCTTGCCGCGCACGAATTCGCCCACGTGCATGATGGGCGTGCCTTCGGGGGCTTCGTCGTTGCAGGGCCACTGGACGCTGCCGCCCAGGGCGGCGATGCGGCCGAAGGACACCCCCGAGAAGGTCGGCGTCAGCCGGGCGATCTCGTCCAGGATCTCGCCCGGGTGGGCGTAGTTCATGGGGTAGCCCATGGCGTTGGACAGGGCGCAGGTGACTTCCCAGTCGGCCAGGCCGGCCTTGGGCTCCATGACCTGGCGCACCCGCGAGATGCGGCGTTCGGCGTTGGTGAAGGTGCCGTCCTTTTCCAGGAAGGACGAGCCCGGCAGGAAGACGTGCGCGTATTTGGCGGTCTCGTTCAGGAACATGTCCTGGACGATCACGCATTCCATGGCTTCCAGGGCGGCCACCACGTGGCGGGTGTTGGGATCGGATTGGGCGATGTCCTCGCCCTGGCAGTACAGGCCCTTGAACGAGCCGCTGTGGGCCGCGTCGAACATGTTGGGCAGCCGCAGGCCCGGTTCGGACTGCAGCGGGACGCCCCAGGCGCGTTCGAACTCGCCGCGCACCTTGTCGTCGGACACGTGGCGGTAGCCGGGGAATTCGTGCGGGAACGAACCCATGTCGCAGGAACCCTGGACGTTGTTCTGGCCGCGCAGCGGGTTGATGCCCACGCCTTCTCGGCCGATGTTGCCGGTGACCATGGCCAGGTTGGCGATGCACATGATGGCCGTGGAGCCCTGGCTGTGCTCGGTGACGCCCAGGCCGTAGTAGATGGCGGCGTTGCCGCCGGTGGCGTACAGGCGGGCGGCGCCGCGCAGGTCGGCCGCCGGCACGCCGGTGATGGCTTCGGTGGCCTCGGGCGCGTGTTCCGGGCGGCGGATGAACTGGATCCATTCATCGAAGGCGCGGTCCTCGCAGCGGGCGCGGACGAATTCGTGGTTCACCAGGTCCTCGGTGACGATGACGTGGGCCAGCGCGTTGAGCACGGCGACGTTGGTGCCCGGCCGCACCGGCAGGTGGTAGTCGGCCTTCACGTGCGGCGCGTTGACCAGTTCGGTGCGGCGCGGGTCGATCACGATCAGGCGCGCGCCCTGGCGCAGCCGGCGCTTCAGGCGCGAGGCGAAGACCGGATGGGCGGCGCTGGGGTTGGCGCCCAGCACCACGGCCACGTCCACGTGCATCACCGAGTCGAAGGTCTGGGTGCCGGCCGATTCGCCGATGGTGGTCTTCAGTCCGTAGCCGGTGGGGGAATGGCAGACCCGGCCGCAGGTGTCGACGTTGTTGTTGCCCATGGCGGCGCGCACCAGCTTCTGGACGAGGTAGGTTTCCTCGTTGGTGCAGCGCGACGAGGTGATGCCGCCGACCGAATCCACGCCGTACCTGGCCTGGATCCGCTTCAGTTCGGACGCGGCGTGGCCCAGGGCTTCTTCCCACGAGACCTCGCGCCAGGGATCGGTGATCTTCGCGCGGATCATGGGCTTGGTCAGGCGGTCGGCGTGGGTGGCGTAGCCCCAGGCGAAGCGGCCCTTGACGCAGGAATGGCCGCGATTGGCCTTGCCGTCCTTCCAGGGGGTCATGCGGATGACCTTGTCGCCCTTCATCTCGGCCTTGAAGCCGCAGCCCACGCCGCAGTAGGCGCAGGTGGTGATGACCGCGTGATCGGCCTGGCCCTGGTCGATCACGGTGTTCTCGATCAGCGCCGAGGTCGGACAGGCCTGGACGCAGGCGCCGCAGGATACGCAGTCGCTTTCCAGGAAACCGTCGTCCTGGCCCGCGATGATGCGCGAATCGAAGCCGCGCGCCTGGACGGTGAGGGCGTAGGTGCCCTGGACGTCGTCGCAGGCCCGCACGCAGCGGCTGCAGACGATGCACTTGGACGGATCGTAGGTGAAATAGGGGTTGGACGCGTCGACGGCGTCGTTCAGGTGGTTGGCGCCGTCGAAGCCGTAGCGCACGTTGCGCAGCCCCACCACGCCGGCCATGTCCTGCAGTTCGCACGCAGGAATGGCCGCGATTGGCCTTGCCGTCCTTCCAGGGGGTCATGCGGATGA
>CBFGXR010000302.1:0-2993 GCA_965652675.1 uncultured Castellaniella sp. | reverse complement strand
GTGACGATGCGGCGGTCGTCGTACAGGCCGTCCAGCACCTGGTCGCGGGAAAAGATGCGTCCCGGCTGGCTGGCCAGCAGCGTCAGCAGGCGGAATTCCACCGGCGTCAGGTCCAGCGGCGTGCCGTCCAGGCGCGCGCTCCAGGCGCCCTCGTCGATGTCCAGCCCCCCTGCTCCGGACGCCTTCGCCGGCGCCTGATCCGCCGCGCTGCGGCGCAGGACCGCCTTGACGCGAGCCACGACCTCTCGGGGACTGTAGGGCTTGCAGATGTAATCGTCGGCGCCCAGTTCCAGGCCCAGCAGGCGGTCGATTTCCTCGGTCTTGGCCGTCACCATGATGACCGGAATCGACGTATCGGCGCGGATGTCGCGGCACAGCGCCAGGCCGTCGCGGCCGGGCAGCATCAGGTCAAGCAGCACCAGATCGGGACGCCAGTCCGAGACCAGGGGCATGACGGCCAGGCCGTCGTCCGCGCAACGCACTTCGTAGCCGGCTTCCATCAGGTGCGCCCGCGCGCTGGCCTGCAGCAGGATGGGCGACAGGAATCCGGCCGGGCGGCCGGATTCCGTGTACATCAGGACCTGGATCCAGCGCTGCAGTTGCCGGCGGCCCAGCAGCATGATGGCCTGGCTCAGGGATTCGACTTCCTGGCTCAGGCCGAAGGCCGGGGTGTTGACCATGTCCAGCAGCGTCTTGACCAGTTCGGGGTCCTGCTGTAGGCAGGCCTGGATTTCCGGGGCTTCGCCTTCGCCCATGATCAGCGTCACCAGGCGCAGCAGGGTCTTCTGGCGCGGCGTGAGGGAGGCCGCGGACGTCAGGTCCGTGGGCCAGTGGCCCTGGAACAGGGTGAAGCCCAGCAGCATGAAGTTGTCATGCGTGGCCTTGTCGGGCGTGTTCACGGCCATCAGCTGGCGGCCGGCCTGCTTGTGCTGGAAGCTCTGGCGGAAGATGTCGGCCTTGGTGCTCAGCGCGGGGTCGAAGCGCACGATCTTGCAGAAGGGCAGGAGCGCGTCCCGGCCGGGCTGGGCCGCGAGATCGCCGCGGATGGAGAATTTCGTGCCGCCGTGGGCCAGGCTCTGCAGCGTCTGGAGCAGTTCCGGCGTGAGTTCGAGCGTTTCCGGGAATTCGAGGAAGGTGCGATGGCGCGGCAGCATGTGCGCGTAGGCGTTCTGCAGCAGGCCCGGGGTGCCGTCGATCCAATGGGGGGCGTAGGCGAAGAAGGCGCTGGCGCCGTGCGCGCGCGCGGTCTCGATCAGGGCGGCGCCGGTGTCCATGTCCGGTTCCTGGGGGTCGGCCCACAGGACGCGCAGCCGGTAGCCGGCCAGGCCCCGGTTCTGGTCCAGGATCGGTTCGCGGCGGATCAGGCGCGGCGGCGGGGGGGCGGATACATCGGCCGAGGCGTCCGCGGACGGGTCGGTCGTCAGGGTAGGCTCCATCGAATCTCCTTGTGCTGCCGCCTGTCGCGCCCGCCACTCGGGGGGCGTGCTCGGCAGGCGGTCATGTCCTCTTGAAAACGTCAGTCTTGATCTTGTTGTGAGGGCGCCTGATCGGCCGTCGCGCGATCGCGCGGGCGGGCACCACCCGGCATTGTACTGTGCCCGCCGCCCCGGGTCAGCATCGACACGTTTTCTTGATATGGCGCAGTTTCCGGCGGGTGTCCGGGACCGGGCGCCGCCTGCCGGAAGGGCCGGGGCGGGTGGTCTACAATCGGGACATCGTTCCGCCGGAGAAAGCCATGCCTGGATTGCTGCCCAATGTCGACCCCGAGGGGCTGCTGGAATATTCGGTGGTCTACACCGACCGCGCCCTGAATCACATGTCCTCGTCGTTCCAGCAGGTGATGCGCGACATCTCGCGCACCCTCAAGTCGGTGTACGGGGCGCATTCCGCCATCGTGGTGCCGGGCAGCGGCACCTTCGGCATGGAGGCCGTCGCGCGGCAGTTCGCCACCGGCCGGCGCTGCCTGGTGATCCGCAACGGCTGGTTCAGCTACCGCTGGAGCCAGATCTTCGAGGCCGGCCGCATCCCGTCTGAAGAGCGCGTCCTCAAGGCCCGTCCGACCGAGGCCGGCGCCCAGCCCTTCTTCGCGCCGCCGCCGGTGGCCGAGGTCGTCGCCGCGATCCGCGAATTCAAGCCCGAAGTCGTTTTCGCCGCGCACGTGGAAACGGCCTCCGGCATCATGCTGCCGGACGACTACATCCGCCAGGTCGCGGATGCCGCGCACGAGGCGGGCGGCCTGTTCGTGCTGGACTGCATCGCCTCGGGCACGATGTGGGTGGACATGCGGGACGTGCATGCGGACGTGCTGATCTCGGCGCCGCAAAAGGGCTGGACCTCGTCGGCCTGTTGCGGCCTGGTGATGCTGGGCGAAGCCGCCCGCAGGCACATCGAGACCACGCAGAGCACCAGTTTCGCCTGCGACCTGCGCAAGTGGCTGGGCATCATGGAAGCCTACGAAAAGGGCGGCCACGCCTACTACACCACCTTGCCCACGGATTCCCTGACCGTGCTGCGCGACGTGATGACCGAAACCGGGGCCTACGGCTACGACCGGGTCAAGGCCGAACAGCGGCAGCTGGGCGAGGCCGTGCGTGCGCTGCTGCGCGAACGCGGCTTCAAGAGCGTCGCCGCGCCCGGTTTCGAAGCGCCGGGCGTGGTGGTCAGCTACACCACCGACGATGGCATCCACACGACGCGCAAGTTCGCCGAGGCCGGGCTGCAGGCCGCCGCCGGGGTGCCCCTGGCCTGCGACGAGCCCGAGGGTTTCAAGACCTTCCGCCTCGGCCTGTTCGGCCTGGACAAGCTGCACAACGTCCAGCGCACCGTCGATACGCTGGCGCAGGCGCTGGACCGGATCCAGGCGTAATCGCGGGGCGTTCCGCCTTCGGGCGCCCGTTTCAGGCGCCGTCCAGGCCCATCCGCCAGAAATCGATCTCCAGGCGGGTGGCGTCGCGAAACGTCGCCGCCAGTCCATCCAGGCGTTCGGCGGTCTG
>CBFGXR010000301.1:0-2997 GCA_965652675.1 uncultured Castellaniella sp. | reverse complement strand
CAGACAAGATGCGGGCCCGGCGAGTCTCGCCTGATCATGATCCTGAATGACAGCCCTGCCCGGGACATGCCCGCGCTGGCCCGCCAGGCCGACATGCCGCAGCACCAGGTCGAACAGACCCTGGATCTGCTGCGCAGCCGCGACCTGGTCGAGCGCACACCGGACGGCGAGGCGCTGACGGCGGCCGGCGCCACGCAGGTTCGCGGCATCTGGGCGATGGCGCGCGGCCACGAGGAAAGGGTCTTCGCCCGGTTCGACCGGACCCAGGTGGAGACCTTCAAGCAGGTCCTCCGGGGGATCATCGCCGCCCCGGCCTGAGCGCCGGCCCGGGCGCGCCGGCCATGCGCGTCCGGTAGCCTCCCGGCGATTCGCCCGCCTGCCGCAGGAAGAAACGGCCGAAATAGGCCGGGTCGTCGAACCCCAGGGCATAGCCCACCTGGCTGACGGCCTGTCCGGTATAGAGCAGCAGGCGGCGCGCTTCCTGCATCAGGCGATCGTTGACCAGCCGCTTGGGCGGCTTGCCGGTCATGCGGCGGCACACCTCGTTGAGGCGCTGCTCGCCGATGGACAGCTCGGCCGCATAGCGGGACAGCGTCCAGTGTTCGCGGAAACGGGCTTCCATCAGGGCGCTGAACCGCTGGAAGAGCTGCAATTCCTCGCGGCACGGCGGGGGCGAGGCCAGCGCCTGGGAAGACATCCGCAGCAGGCTGACGAAGATCAGCCGCGCCAGCAGCGCCAGGCTCTGGGCCTGGCCGGGCCGCCGCGCGGCGTGTTCCCGGCGCAGCATCCCGAACAGCTGGTCCATGCAGCGCGCCTCGGCGGCGTATTCGCCCTCCAGGTTCCCGATCGGCAGACACACCGGCGCGATCCGCGCGCCGCCCGGCCAGGCCGTGTCGTCGTGCGGCGCGGGCCAGAGCGACTGCGGCCTGACGGTCAGGACGTGGCCGTCGGCATCGTCATCGGTCACGAACGCATGCAGGAAAGCCGGCGGCGTCAGGAACACCATCGGCCCCGGCAGGCGGTAGAGGCGATCTTCCAGCTGCACGCGCACCATGCCTTCCAGGACGTAATGGACCTGGAAGAACTGGTCGTGCCGATGCATCGCCATGCTGCGCCCCAGCTGGCTGGCCAGCGTGCCGAGCGCCTCGTAGTGCAGGTCGGCGTCCGCATGGCCGGGGCCCGCGATGTGGCTCAGATCGAGATTGGGGATGTCCCGCTGCGGCATGCGGTTTCCCGGCGAGTTGTCCAGGCGCTCATTCTACGCCGGGCGCCGGACGTCCCGCGCCGGTCCCCGCAGGCTAAAATCCCCGCATGACCTCGCCCGATCCCGCCTTCTATCATCCCGCCCCCCGCTCCCAGCAGTTCTGCTCGCAATGCGGCCACGCGCTCAGCCGGGAAATCCCGCCGGACGACAACCGCATCCGCGACCTGTGCAACCACTGCGGCGCGGTCCACTACCAGAATCCGCGCAACGTGGTCGGCGTGGTGCCGATCCTGGACGACCGGGTGCTGCTGTGCCGCCGCGCCATCGAACCGCGCCACGGCAAATGGACGCTGCCGGCCGGCTTCATGGAACTGGGCGAGACCACCGAACAGGGCGCCGCACGCGAAAATCAGGAAGAATCCGGCGCGCGCATCCAGATCCGGTCCCTGCTCACGGTGATCGACGTGCCCTCGGTCAACCAGGTCCACCTGTACTACCTGGCCGACGTCCTGGGGCCGCACCTGGCGCCGGGGCCGGAAACCCTGGAAGCCGCCTTCTTCGGCCTGGACGAGATCCCCTGGCGGGAACTGGCCTTCCGCACCGTCAGCACGACGCTGGAACACTATCTGCAAGACCGCGCCCGGGGCGAATACCCCACCCACCACTACGCCATCGACCTGCGCTTTCCGGACTAGGGACTGTACACACGCACCAAGGAGCCGCGACGCCGCCATGACGATCGCCTGGGTCGAAGACCGCGATCCCCTGCCCGACCCGGCGCGCACGCCGGTGCCCGCCAGCGGCCTGGCGGCGGCGGGGCTGGACCTGTCGCCCGCCCGGCTTTACGAGGCCTACCGCAAGGGCCTGTTTCCCTGGTACGGCCCCGGCGAGCCGGTGGTGTGGTGGAGCCCCGATCCGCGCATGGTGCTGCGCTGCGAGGATTTCCACCTCGGCCGTTCGCTGGCCAAGCGCGTCCGGCAATTCGACCGGGATGCCGGCACGCCCCCCGCCCTGTGCGTCACCCTGGACCTGGCCTTCGCCGACGTGATCGCCCGCTGCGCGCAACGCGGCGCGCAGCGCATCGGCCTGGGCGCCGCCCGCGCCGGCCGGGACTGGTCCGGGCCCGGCGCGGCGCAGGGCCGGGACGGCACCTGGATCACGCCGGACATCATGGCCGTCTACACCGCCTGGCACCGCATGGGCTACGCCCACAGCGTCGAGACCTGGATCGGCGGCCGGCTGGCCGGCGGCCTGTACGGCGTCGGCCTGGGGCGGTGCTTCTTCGGCGAATCCATGTTCAGCCTGGCCGCCGACGCCAGCAAGATCGCCCTGGCCTACCTGGTGCGCCACCTGCGGACGCGCGGCACGCCCTGGATCGACTGCCAGCAGGAAACCCCGCACCTGGCCAGCCTGGGCGCGCGGCCCGTGGCCCGCGCGCGGTTCCTGGACATGCTGGCGGCCGGCCGCGACGCCCCGGCCCCGGCCTGGGGGCGCGGGCGCCTGCGGGCCGACGGGCGTCTGGAGCCGCCGCCGGCTGGCCTTCCCGCGCCGCCGGTGCCACAATGAATCGGTCGCCACTCCGGCCCGATTCATGAGCAATCCCAGCGAATCCGTCTTCCGCCGCCTGCAGTTCTATACCACGGCCACCTACCCGTGCAGCTACCTGCCCGAGCGCATGGCGCGCTCGCAGGTCGCGACGCCCAGTCATCTCATCGACGGCTCGGTTTACGGCGAGCTCGTGCGCGCCGGTTTTCGCCGCAGCGGGGCTTTCACCTATCGCCCGTACTGCGACA
>CBFGXR010000300.1:0-3011 GCA_965652675.1 uncultured Castellaniella sp. | reverse complement strand
CGTCCCGGCCCGGCGGGCGCGCAAGGCGCCCGCCGAGGCCAGCAGGGCCAGGGCGGACAGTCCCAGCGTCCAGGCATAGCGGCTGTCCAGGGCGGCCGCCCATGCCGGCCACCCGAGCAGGGCCGGCATGGGCAGATCCAGCAGATCCAGCCCCTGCAGCCCCAGATTCACGGGCAGCAGGCCCAGGCCGAGCCAGACCAGGGGCCGGGCCCAGGCCTGGCGATCCGACGGGTTCCGGGCCCGGAACAGGGCCGCGCCCACGCAGGCGAACAGGCAGGCGTAGCCCAGCCAGCGGCCCAGCCAGATGGCTGCCTGGCGGCCGCCGGACGAAGCGGAGGAGCCCACTGCCCTGGCCGGCCCTGCAGCCGCGCCGACCGCATAGTCCAGCGTGCCGCCCACGGGATGCCCGTCCGCCGACACCACGCGCCAACTGAGCAGATAGGCGCCCCGGACCGCGTCGCCGGGCAGCGGCACGCGGATCCGGCGCCCCCCGGCATCCGCTGGCGCCACATCCACGGCCGGCCCCCGAGGGCCGAGCAGACGCAGCGCGGTGACGCGGACGGGTTCGTTGAACGTCAGGACTGCAGCGTCCGGCGCCCGTTCGAGCACGGCGCCGGGCGCCGGGTCCGTCGACACCAGCGAAGCATGCCCCCAGGCCGCCTGGCCCCACATCAGCAGGCAGGCGACCAAGGCGAGAGCGGCCTTCAATGGTGATGGCCGTGGCCGCCGCCCGCTCCCTCATGAGCGGGCGCCACGATCTTCACCCCAGGCGCAGGGCCCTGCGCATCCGGGTCGCCCGACACGTCGATCCAGCGCGACACGCCCTGGCCGCACTCCTGGACGACCGGGAAATACACGGTCTGTTCGGCCTTGAAGGCCTCCGACAGGTAGACGCGGAACACGAACTCGTCGTAATACGCGTCCGGCAGGTCGCCGCGCCAGCTGATTTCGCGCACGCCGCTGTCCACCGGCGCGCCGTGCAGGGTCTGGGGATGCTCGTACTTGCCCTGGGTCAGATCCAGGGTCCAGCCGGCCTTGGGCTGCGGCTTGGCCGCCAGCACGCCGTCGGGGATGCGCACGCGCAGCCGGGTCGTGTCGGCGCCGTCGCAGCCGTGGCCGACGCGCAGCACCGCCTTGTAGTAGCTGCCGGCGGCGGCTTGGGGGGTTTCCAGGGTGACATGGGCCTGGGCGGTCGTCGCCAGGCCGAACAGGGCCATCAAGCCCGCGGCAAGAGAAAATTTCATGATGAAGCCTTTCAAATGAATCGTGAACGCGGAAATGAACGATCAGATGAAAGGCCGGGGCGGCGCCCGGGAACCGAGCGGAACTCCGCGTTCGCGCCGCGCCGGCGGCGCGGCGGCCCGGGGAATCGCCAGGACGATCGCCGCCATCGCGGCACCTGACAGTACCGGAACCGCCGCCGGCAGGGGCGAGCCGCCGGCATGCTGGGCCAGCAGGCACAAGGGACTGGCATGGGACCGGGGAAGATCGTCGGAGTGGTGGTGCCCCTCCATCGACATGCCCGGATTCTGGACCGGGCACAGCACCAGCCCCGGGAAGAAACCGCCGCGAGTCCCGAGATCCAGCATCGTGCCGGCGGGCACCAGGGCACGCAACACCAGGGCCAGACACAAGGTCCAGACCCAGGGCAGGCACAAGGCGCGGAGCGGCCGTCGCGGCGCGGAAGACTTCATGCGAATGGAGTATAGGGCACCCGGGAGGATTCCGCGCCCCCCGCCCACACTCCGGGCCGGATGTCTTAGTGGTTAATTATCCGGCTTCCAGGCGTCATTTCGACGCAATCACCCCTTTTTAACCATGTTAATAATAGTGCCATTCCATTCTTTTTCCGCATGAACGGGGCCCCATCCCTGCCCGCCGTCACTCGAACCTCCAGGAGCCATCATGAACATGCGCAGCATCAAAATCAGCACGAGACTTTCGCTCGGATTCGGCATCCTGATCCTGATCACCGTCCTGCTGGCCAGCCTGGGCGTCCTGGCAACGCGGACGAACCTGGAGAACAGCGAGACCGTCCAGGTCCGCAACGGGATCAACGCCAAGGTCCTGCAGTGGGCGCGCAACGTCGAGGTCAACGGCGAGCGCACGCTGGCCTTGACGCACATCCCCGACCCCGCGGCACGGGACGCCATCCAGACGAAGATGGCCGCCACCTCGAAGCACATCACCGCCCTGCAGGACCAGATCGGCGAGCTCATCAAGACCCCCGAGGCCAAGGCCCTGTACGCCAAAGTGCTGGAGGCGCGCAAGAACTATACCGGCCAACGCAAGACCGCCATCGAGGACCAGAAAAAGGGCGATATCGACAAGGCCAACAAGTTCTTCCTGCAGGACATGCCGGGCCTGATCGCCACCTACCAAGGCTCGATCGACGCGCTCTACACCTTCCAGCAGGAACGCGAAGAACAGCTGTTCACCGAAGGCCAGCAAGCCGGCCAGCGGACGCTGATTCTTGTCGCGCTGGCGGCCGTCCTGGCGCTGGCCTGCGGCATCCTGCTGGCTTGGCGCATCAACCGTTCCATCGCGCAGCCCCTGGGGCGGGCCGTGGAACTGGCCGGTTTCGTCGCCCGCCGCAACCTCGACCACAACGTCGTTCCTCAGGGCAAGGACGAGATCACCGTGCTGGAACACAATCTGCACGACATGATGGTCAACCTGCAGCAGACCGTGCAGGACGTGCGCACCGGCGCGGATTCCATCGCCTCGGCCTCGGCCGAAATCAGCGCCGGCAACCTGGACCTGTCCTCGCGCACCGAGCAGCAGGCCAGTTCCCTGGCCGAAACCGCCGCCACGATGGAGGAAATCACCGCCACCGTGCGCCAGAACGCCGACAACGCCCAGCAGGCCAACACCCTGGCCGCCTCCGCCGCCAAGACCGCCACCGACGGCGGCACCATCGTCGCCGAACTGGTCTCCACCATGGGCGAGATCAACACCAAGTCCCAGCAGGTCGCCGACATCATCGGCGTCATCGACTCCATCGCCTTCCA
>CBFGXR010000299.1:0-3029 GCA_965652675.1 uncultured Castellaniella sp. | reverse complement strand
CAGCATCCTGCTGCTGGTGGGCATGGACAATCTGTCCTACGAGGAAGCCGCCGCGCTGCTGTCGGTGCCGATCGGCACGGTCCGCAGCCGCCTGTCGCGGGCGCGCGCGGCGCTGCGCGACCGGCTCGAACAAAAAGGGCTGACGCTGAATTTCTGACGCCCGGGCATCACCCCGGGCGCGTGCCATCAGTCGTGACGCGACTCCGTCAGGACGAAATGGTGCTGGAACTGCGGCGGCTCGGACATGCGGAACTGCTGGCCGTCGGGGGACACGGTCAAGGTCACCCGCACCTGCGCCCAGCTGACCGAGGGGTCCATGGCGACCGGGAAACCGACGCCGTCCTTGTCGAGCCCGACCGCGTCCCGGATGGGGATGGTCATCGTCGCCCCCACTCGGAAACCGCCGTCCTCGGTCTTTTCGACGTCGAAATGAAAGCGCCCGGCGCCCACCGGCATGACCACGGAGCCGTCCTCCAGCTTGAACGGCGAATCCACGCCCATGTCTTGCAGGCCTTTCAGGATGCCCGCCCCCAGCTGCTGGTTCATCAGGCGCGTCAGGGGCTCGGCGGCGGGCCCGGCGACCTGGGTCAAGGCATCCAGGGCCTCGCCCATGGCTTCGTTGCGCCGGTCTTCGGGCACGTCGCGGGGCCAGGTGGAACGCACCATGCCGCCATCCACGCCGGCGCCCCGGACCGACAGCGAGAGGCTGGTCCGTTCGATGCCGTCCTTGAAGAAAGAGGAGCCGACGGAAAATTCCGTGTCCGTGCCGCGCACCGGCAGGGTGACCTTGCGCGTGGGATGGAGCCCGGGGTCGATGGGCTCTTCCAAGTGAGGCGCCAGCTTGGCCCTGGCCCCGTCGGTCAGCACCAGGGTCGATTCGTAGGTCTCGGGATCGAAGCGGACGCCGTATTGTTCGACCAGCGAGGTCAGGAACGAACCGGGCGGGTCGATGGACGGAATGCGCTTTTCGGATTCGGCTTCGTCGGTGATGGTCCCGTGCAGGGCCGTGATGATGCCGCCCAGCATGTGCTGGGTGGTGCCGATCCGCTTCAGGGCTTCCGTGCCGCCCCGCGCGAAATCGCCCCCATCCACGATCTGGCTCAGGCCGGAAGACACGCCATGGAATTGGTCCTCCATGCCGATCAGCAGGCCCAGATGCTGGCGCGCCCGCGCGCTGACCTCGTCGCGGTCATCGCCCAGCGCGTCGAGCGCCTGCTGGAAGGCCTGCACGACCATGTCCTTGCGGTCGTCCACGCTGGCCATGTCGCCGTAGTGGCCCAGCCGGGCCAGCTGCTGGCCGCGCTGCAATTCCAGTTCGGACAGGTCGCGCAGCTGCCGCATCAGCGCCGGCATGTCCGGCGTCTCGCTGGATAGGGTCGTCAGGATGCCGCTCATCCCTTCGACCACCTGCTGGCTGAGCGCCTCGACGCGCGACAGGCCCTCGGCCCGGGCATCCTCGCGGTTCAGCTTCAGGCCGAAGGCCGACAAGGCGCCACCGCTGCGCCGCAACAGCCCCAGCGTATCGTCGTCCAGGCGTTTGAGCGAATCCCGCGTCAGCGGCCCTTCGGGATTGGTTTCCGGGTCACGCAGCGCGTCCATGGCCAGAGCGACCTGCTCGCGCACGGCGCGCGCGGTGCCCGTCGGCAGGGCCCCGTAGGTGAGGTTCAGGCGGTCGACCTGCTGGTTCAGGCTGAACAGCGCCTGGGCGATGGCGACGCGGTCGCCACCCTGGACGGCGGTTTCCAGATCGCCGACCAGATCCGGCAGCGCCCGATCGACCCGCGCCTGGAGTTCCTTGTCCAGCGCCTGGCTCAGGCGGTCCAGCATGGCTTCGCCATGCTGGATCCGGCCGGACTGGATGAGCTGCGGATCGAGCGTCTCGTGCACCCGGTCCGGGGCCTCGCGCAGCGACAGGGGCTGGGCATCCGGGTCGCGGATCTGCGTCAGCGCCTGCTTCGCGCCCGCCAGCTTGTCCGTCTTCAGGACCGCCTGCAGGTCCTTCAGATCGCTGTCGGACAGGCCCTGCAGATGCACGTCGAGCTTGTCGCCGCCCAGCATGGCCAGGTTCTCCGACAGGCGGGCGAGCTGGCTGTCCAGGGCCGGACCGTCGACCGGCTTGCCGGCCAGCAGGGTCCGGATCTGCCCCAGCGGTTCCTTCACCGCCTGGCCGGCGAGTTCCTGGTCCAGGGCGGCGGCGATCTGGTCCAGCAACTGGGCCGCCTGGGCGCGCAGCCGGGGCGGATCCACCTGGTCGATCACCGCCTGGCGCGCCTCGGGGTCGTTCAGCACGCCGCCGCGCAGGGCGTTCAGGTCCATCACGCCCAGTTCGCCCAGATAGGTTTTCAGGGATTCCTTGCCGCCCGGCAGGCTGGACAGATCCCCGCCGGACAGGTCGCCCAGCCGGGCCAGGCCCTGGGCGATCTTCGAGAGCGCTTTCGGATCATTGGGCGAGGCCGTCAGGTTGCCCAGCAGGTTGCCGACGCGGCGGCTGTTGTCGCGCGCCTGGTCCAGCACGAACTGCTGGGCCCGCTGCGCGGGGCTGGCGCCGACGTAGAACGCGACTTTCGACAGGAACTGGCCGAAGCGCTGGAACACATTGGGGGCGGACGCGCGCGGCGTGGCGCCGGGTTCGGCCTTGAAGCGCAGATTGCCGACCTGGCCCAGGGGACCGGCGTCGAAATGCTGCCGCTGCAGGTTCTGGACGCCGGGTTGGCCGAGATTCTGGATGCCGGGCATGGGGGTCTCCTTGGGATCGAGCGCGTCAGACGCGCAGGCCGAAATCCGGCGGCGGGACGTCCGACGAAGACATGCCGCCGCCGGAATCCGGCGCGGTGTCCTGGGCGGTGCCGTCCAGGCGGCCTTGCCAGTCCGCCGCCACCGCCGCCATGGACTCGACGACGGCGCGCAGCCAGGCCGTGTCGGCGCGCGGCAGTTCGAGCCGGCGCGACAGCAGGAGTTCGCCCGTGACCTCGTCCAGCCCCAGGGTCGCGCCGTCGGTGTCGCGACCGAAGGCGTTCGCGGCCAGCATC
>CBFGXR010000298.1:0-3029 GCA_965652675.1 uncultured Castellaniella sp. | reverse complement strand
GTGGGCCTCGTAGGTCTTGCCATTGGATTTCAGCGCGGCCTCGTAGGCCGGCCAGCCGGCGTTGACGCGTTTGTCCAGCCCGGCATAGTGCAGCAGCAGCGGCGCCCGGATGCGGGGCACGTCCTCGGTGCGCGGCTGCATGCCGTAGAACGGCACGGCCGCCGCCAGTTCGGGGTAGGCGACCCCCGCCGCATTGCACACGCCGCCGCCGTAGCAGAAACCGACGATGCCGATCTTGCCCGTGCAACCGGCTACGGACGGCAGCCATTCGATGGCGGCGAAGAAATCGTTCATCAGTTTCTGGGGATCGACCTGGGTCTGCAGTTTCTGGCCTTCCGCGTCGTTGCCGGGATAGCCGCCCCTGGACGTCAGCCCGTCGGGCGCCAGTGCCAGAAAGCCGGCTTTTGCCAGACGGCGGGCGACGTCTTCGATGTAGGGATTGAGGCCGCGGTTTTCATGCACCACCACCACGCCGGGGACGGGGCCCGTGGCCTTGGCGGGCCGCACCAGATAGCCGCGCACCGTGCCGTTGCCCTTGGGCGAAGGGTAGGTGACGTATTCCGCCAGGATGTCGGGATCCGTGAAGGACACCTGTTCGGCCAGGGCGTAATCGGGCGACAGCGCCGCCAGGATGGACGCCGCGCCCAGGGTGCCGACGGCGTAGCGGGATGCCCGGTCGAGGAATTCGCGCCGGTCGATCAGGCCGTGCGCGTAGAAATCGTAGAGTTCCAGCAGTTCGGGTGCGAAGTCCTTGGCGGTCAACCGGGTCATGGCGTCCTCCGGGGGCTGTCCATGGGTGGGTGCAGAAATCATGGTAGGCGAGACGGGCGGCGCGGTAAAGCCCTGAAAGGCGCGGCCGGACACCGCGCCGGGGGGGCGGCTCGAGCGGCTATAATTCCCATTTCCCGCTGCGCCCGTCCACACCGGGCTCCTATCTGAAATGACCAAATACGTATTCGTCACGGGGGGCGTCGTCTCTTCCCTGGGCAAAGGCATTGCTGCGGCGTCGCTCGCCGCGATCCTCGAATCCCGCGGGCTGCGGGTCACCATGCTGAAGCTGGATCCCTATATCAACGTGGATCCGGGCACCATGAGCCCCTTCCAGCACGGCGAGGTCTTCGTCACCGAGGACGGCGCGGAAACCGACCTGGACCTGGGCCATTACGAACGCTTCGTGTCCGCCCGGATGCACAAGGTCAACAATTTCACCACCGGCCAGATCTACGAATCGGTGCTGCGCAAGGAACGCCGGGGCGACTACCTGGGCAAGACCGTGCAGGTCATCCCCCACATCACCAATGAAATCCAGGACTTCGTCGCCCGGGGCGCGAAGGCGGCCTTCGACGGCCAGGCCGACGTGGCCATCGTGGAAATCGGCGGCACGGTGGGCGACATCGAATCGCTGCCCTTCCTGGAAGCCGCGCGCCAGATGAGCCTGCGCCTGGGGCGCAACCAGTGCGCCTTCGTGCACCTGACGCTGGTGCCGTTCATCGCCTCGGCCGGCGAACTCAAGACCAAGCCGACCCAGCACTCGGTGCAGAAGCTGCGGGAAATCGGCATCTACCCGAACGCGCTGCTGTGCCGCGCCGACCGGCCCGTGCCCGACGACGAGCGCGCCAAGATCTCCCTGTTCTCCAACGTGCCCCTGGACGCTGTGATCTCGGTCTGGGACGCGGATTCCATCTACAAGATCCCCGCCATGCTGCATCGGCAGGGCCTGGACAGCCTGGTCTGCGACGCGCTCGCCCTGACCCCGCCGCCGGCCGACCTGACGGTCTGGGACCGCCTGGTGCACGACCTGGAAAATCCGCGCGAAGCCATCACCATCGGCATGGTGGGCAAATACGTCGACCTGACCGAATCCTACAAGTCCCTGTCCGAAGCCCTGGTCCACGCGGGCATCCACACGCATTCCCGCGTCCACATCGAATACCTGGACTCCGAGGAAATCGAGAGCCAGGGCACGGCCTGCCTGGCCGGCCTGGACGCCATCCTGGTGCCGGGCGGCTTCGGCAAGCGCGGCACCGAAGGCAAGATCAAGGCCATCCAGTACGCGCGCGAACATGGCATCCCCTACCTGGGCATCTGCCTGGGCATGCAGCTGGCCGTGGTGGAATTCGCCCGCCACGTCGCCGGCCTGGGCGGCGCCAACAGCACCGAATTCGATCCTTCGGCGGCCCACCCGGTGGTGGCGCTGATCACCGAATGGCAGGACCGCGAAGGCAAGGTCGAAAAGCGCGACGCCGGGTCCGACCTGGGCGGCACGATGCGCAAGGGCGCCCAGCGCTGCCCCGTCAAGCCGGGCACCCGCGCCTACGAAATCTACGGGCCGGAGGTCAACGAGCGCCACCGCCACCGCTACGAGGTCAACAACGTCTACGTCAACCGCCTGGAAGAAGCCGGCCTGGTGATCAGCGCCCGCACGCCCACGGAAAACCTGCCGGAAATCATGGAAATCCCCGCGCATCCGTGGTTCATGGGCGTGCAGTTCCACCCGGAATTCACCTCCACCCCGCGCGATGGGCATCCGCTGTTCACCAGCTACATCCAGGCCGCGCTGGCCTATCAGCGGCGCCAGTCGGAAAAGCCCCGGGCCGAAACCGCCTGAGCCCGACCGCCTCGTCCAAGGAGACCCCATGCAGCTGTGTCATTTCCAGGCCGGACTCGAACATCCCCTGTTCCTGATCGCCGGCCCCTGCGTCATCGAGTCGCGCGAACTGGCCTTCGAGACGGCCGGGGTCCTGCAGGAAATGACCCGGTCGCTGGGGATTCCCTTCATCTACAAAAGCTCCTTCGACAAGGCCAACCGCAGTTCCGGCGCCTCGTTCCGGGGGCCGGGCATGGACGAGGGCCTGAAGATCCTGGACGACGTGCGCCGTCAACTGGGCGTGCCGGTGCTGACCGACGTGCACGAGACCGGCCAGGTCCGCGAGGTCGCGGCCGTGGTGGACGTGCTGCAGACGCCGGCCTTCCTGTGCCGCCAGACCGACTTCATCCAGGCTTGCGCGGCGACGCTGAAACCTGTCAAC
>CBFGXR010000297.1:0-3030 GCA_965652675.1 uncultured Castellaniella sp. | reverse complement strand
GTTCGGGCTGCAATCGGGCGGGCGCACCGAATCCATCCTGCTGTCCATGCCGCCCGTCGCCCAATGGCGCTACGACTGGACGCCCGAGCCCGGATCGCCCGAATCGGTCCTGGCCGACTACCTGCGGCCGCGCGCATGGCTGTGACGCCCCAGGTCGGACTGCTGGGCGGCAGCTTCGACCCGGTCCACCGGGTCCACATCGCGCTGGCGCAGGCCGCCCGGGACGCCCTGGGCCTGGAACACGTCGAACTGCTGCCCGCCCCGCGCCCGGGGCGGCGCGGCCGCCTGGGCGCCGCGCCGGAACACCGGCTGCGCATGCTGGAACTGGCCTGCGCCGACGATCCCGGCCTGCGCGTCAACCCGATCGAACTGCGGCGCGCCGGCGACACCTACACCATCGACACCCTCGCCGCCCTGCCGGCCACCGCCCGCTACACCTGGATCCTGGGCTCCGACCAGCTGGCCAACTTCTGCACCTGGCACCGCTGGCGCGAATTGCTCGGACACGTCCGGCTGGCGGTGGCCGAACGCCCCGGCACCCCCGTCGCGCCGCCGCCCGAACTGGCACACGCCCTGGCGCCCGGCGGGCTGGTCCGGATTCCCTTCACCCCGCAGCCGGTTTCCGCCACCTCGATCCGGCAGGATCTGGCGGCCGGGCACCCCGTCGACGCGATGCTGGACCCTCGCGTACTGGACTACATCCGCGCCCACCGGCTCTACCTGGACCCCGACACCCCATGAACCTGCAAAAACAGCAACGCCTCGTCATCGACGCCCTGGAAGACGCCAAGGCCCGGGACATCAAGGTCTTCAACACCACGGGCCTGACCGGCCTGTTCGACCGCGTCATCATCGCCAGCGGCACCTCCAACCGCCAGACCCGCTCCATCGCCAGCCACGTGGCCGAACAGGCGAAAAAGAACGGCCTGGAAGTCGTCGCCTTCGAAGGCGAGGACACCGGCGAATGGCTGCTGGTCGACCTGGGCGACATCGTGGTCCACTGCATGCAGCCGGCCATCCGCGCCTACTACAACCTGGAAGAACTCTGGGGGGCCAAGCCGGTGCGCGTCCGGCTGCTGCCCACCGGCCCGGCCCAGGCCGGCGAGCCGATCGACTTCGACGAAGACGAATGAAACTCCTGGTCTACGCCGTCGGCACCCGCATGCCGTCCTGGGTGCAGACGGCCTGGCAGGATTTCGCCAAGCGCATGCCCCGCGACTGCGCTCTGGAACTGCACGAAATCCGTCCCGAGCCTCGCACCAGCGGCAAGACCGCGCCGCAATTGATGCACGCCGAAGCCAAGCGCATCGAGGCCGCCCTGCCCGCCCAGACCTGGCGCGTCATCCTGGACGAACACGGCCGCGACCTGACGACGCGGGACCTGGCCGGCCACCTCGAGACCTGGCGGGCAGGCGGCAGCGACGTCGCCTTCATCATCGGCGGCCCCGACGGACTGGACCCGGACCTGAAGCAGACCGCCCGCCAGACCCTGCGCCTGTCCTCGCTGACGCTGCCCCACCCGATGGTCCGCATCCTGCTGGCCGAACAGCTCTACCGCGCCTGGACACTCCTGACGGGCCACCCCTACCACCGCGACTGAGGCGCGCGTCCGGCGCGTGTCATGAGGCTTGGGGTATGCTTGGAGTCCCCTGAACAGCCCGCCACCGACCATGACCGCACGCCGCCGAACCAAGATCGTCGCCACGCTGGGCCCCTCGACCTCGAGTCCCGAACGCCTCGAAGCCCTGATCCTGGCCGGCCTGGACGTGGCCCGGCTGAACTTTTCCCACGGCAAGGCCGAGGATCACCGCGAACGGGTCCGGCTGGTGCGCGAAATCGCCGCCCGGCATGATCGTCACGTCGCGCTCATGGGCGATCTCCAGGGTCCCAAGATCCGCATCGGCCGCTTCGCCGGCGGGCCCGTGACGCTGAACGCCGGCGACGCCTTCACCCTGTCCATCGAACATCCGCTGGACGCCGGCGACCCCCGGATCGTCGGGATCGAATACCCGCCGCTGGTCCAGGACTGCGCGCCCGGAGACGAACTGCTGCTGGACGACGGCCGGGTCATCCTGCGGGTCGAATCCGTGGACGCGGGCGCCGTCCACACCCGGATCGAGGTCGGCGGGCCGCTGTCCGACAACAAGGGCATCAACCGGCGCGGCGGCGGCATCTCGGCGCCCAGCCTGACCGACAAGGACCGCCAGGACATCCGGCTGGCCGCCGAACTCGAGCTGGACTACGTCGCGGTGTCCTTTCCCCGCGCGGGGGCCGACATCGAGCAGGCGCGCCGGCTGGTGCGCGAGGCCGGCAGCGCCGCCTGGATCATCGCCAAGATCGAACGCGCCGAAGCCGTGGCCGACGACGCCGCGCTCGACGACCTGATCCGCGCCAGCGACGGCGTGATGGTGGCCCGGGGCGACCTGGGCGTGGAAATCGGCGACGCCCGGCTGGCCGACATCCAGAAGCGCATCCTCCAGCACGCCCGCACCCTGGACAAGCTGGTGATCACCGCCACCCAGATGATGGAATCCATGATCGCCAGCCCCATCCCGACCCGCGCGGAGGTCTCGGACGTCGCCAACGCCGTGCTCGACTACACCGACGCGGTCATGCTGTCGGCCGAATCGGCCTCCGGGCAATATCCCGTCGAAGCCGTCCAGGCCATGGCGCGGATCTGCCTGGGCGCCGAACAGGAACCCACCAGCATCAAATCCCACCACCGCCTGGGCGAAACGTTTTCCCGCTGCGACGAGACCATCGCCCTGGCCAGCATGTACGCCGCCAACCACTTTCCCGGCATCAAGGCCATCATCAGCCTGACCGAAAGCGGCCACACCCCGCTCATCATGTCGCGCATCCGCTCCGGCGTGCCCATCTACTGCTACACCCGGCACCCCGCCACCCAGCGCCGCGCCGCCCTGTTCCGCGGCGTCTACACCGTGCCCTTCGACGCGGCCACGCTGCCGCCCGCCGAGGTCAGCGATGCCGCCATCGACATTCTGCGCCGCCGGGGCCTGCTGCGGGCAG
>CBFGXR010000296.1:0-3036 GCA_965652675.1 uncultured Castellaniella sp. | reverse complement strand
TGGTCCATTCGCAGCGCGTGCTGCTGGCCCTGACCCAGGCCGGCCTCAGCCGCGGCGACGGCAAGCCGCATTTCATTGGTCCGCAGGCGCGCGGCGGGCCGTACGATCGATTCGATGCCGGTGGCCGGGTCGCGCAAGGACCATTCCTGCAGCGGCATGGAGACGACCGCGTCGTGCGCGGCCAGATCCCGCGCGGTGGCGGGGGTGCCGCGCCGGGCCAGGTAGGCGGGCGCGGCGACCAGACGCACGCCGATCTGTCCGAGGCGCCTGTGGGTCAGCAAGGAATCGGCCTGTTCACCGACCCGGATGGCCAGATCGGCGCCGCTGCCGACCAGATCCTGCAGGGTGTTGCTGAGCTGGAATTCCAGGCTGACCTGGGGGTGCCGCCGCAGAAATTCGACCCAGGCGGGAGTGAGCGGGCCGCTGGCCAGATTCACCGGCGCCAGCACCCGGATATGGCCCGCGATCCGGCGCAGATTGTCGTCCAGCGAGCGGGTGGCCTGGCCCAGCGCGTGGATCAGGGGCCGGCATTGCTCGTAGTATTGCAGGCCTTCGGCGGTCGGCTGGAGCCGGCGGGCGCTGCGATGCAGCAGGCGGCAGCCGAGTTCGCGTTCCAGGGCCTGGAGGCGGCGGGTGACGGTGGCGGCGGGCAGATCGAGACGTTCGGCGGCGGCGCTCAGGCTGCCGGCCTCGACGATGGTGACGAACAGGGCCAGGGCGTCCAGCATGAGATCGCTCCATGATTCCGATTATGGAAATTATAGATTGATCGATCCGATCTGGTTCCTTTTATCGGTGGATTCCATACTGTGCTCCACATCAATCCAGGAGCTTTTCCATGTCTTCCACCCAACGTCTTCGTCTCGTCTTCGCCGCGCTGATGTCCCTCTGGATGTCCTTGCTGATGACCGCGTTCGTGGTCTGGCTGAACCTCGGCCTGGATGCCGCCTATCTGCGGCATTGGGGGCACGCCTTTGCCGCCGCCTGGCCGGCGGCGTTCACCATCGTGCTGCTGTTCGGGCCGTCGGTGCAGCGGCTCAGCCAGCGGGTGTCCCTGTGGCTGCCCGCCCCCGGGGGGCGGGATTGAGCTCAGGCGTCGGCCTTGCAGCCTTCCAGCGCCGGATAGTCGGTGTAGCCCTCGGGGCCCGGAGCGTAAAAGGTCTCGGGCCGGGGCGCGTTCAGGGGCGCGCCCTGCGCGAAGCGGACGGGCAGGTCGGGGTTGGCGATGAACAGCTGGCCGAAGGCGGCCGCGTCGGCACGCCCCTGCGCCAGCCAGCCGGCCGCCTTGTCCTGGTCGAGGGCCTCGTTGGCGATCAGGCGGCCCGGGAATTTCTCGCGCATCATCGGCGCCAGGCTGTCCGGACCTTCGTGCTCGCGCAGGCACAGGAAGGCGATGCCGCGCCGGCCCAGGGCCTCGGCCACGTGGCCGAAGGTCTCGGCCGGACGGTCGTCGCCCATGTCGTGGGCATCGCCCCGGGGGGCCAGGTGGACGCCGACGCGTCCGGGTGCCCAGGTTTCCAGGACCGCGTCCGTGATTTCCAGCAGCAGGCGGGCGCGGTTCTCGACCGGGCCGCCATAGGCGTCGGTGCGCCGGTTGGTGCCGCTTTGCAGGAACTGGTCGATCAGGTAGCCGTTGGCGGCGTGGATCTCCACGCCGTCGAAGCCCGCGGTCCGGGCGTTTTCAGCGCCTTTCCGGTAGGCCTGGACGATGCCGGGGATTTCCTCGGCGTCCAGGGCGCGGGGCGTGACGTAGGCCTTTTTGGGGCGCACCAGGCTGACGGTGCCGGCGGGCTGGATGGCGCTGGGGGCGACCGGGGCCGCGCCGTCCAGGTACAGGGGATCGGAGATGCGGCCCACGTGCCAGAGCTGCAGGACGATGCGTCCGCCCGCCTCGTGCACGGCGGCGGTGACTTTCTTCCAGCCTTCGACCTGGGCTTCGGACCAGATGCCCGGGGTGTCGGGGTAGCCGACGCCCATCGGGGTGACGGACGTGGCTTCGCTGATGATCAGGCCGGCGCCGGCGCGCTGCCGGTAGTATTCGACCATCAATTCGCCGGGGACGCGCCCGGGTTCGGCCCGGCAGCGGGTCAGGGGGGCCATGATGATGCGGTTGGGCAGCGACAGGTCGCCGAGCTGGAGCGGGTCGAACAGGGTAGGCATGGAAAGTTCCCGGATGACTGGTTGGTCCGTTTTGGATGGCATATGATACGTACCGGTCAGTAACATTGTCAAGCGCATGCATCCGAAGCCCGTCCGGCCGGTCCGCGCCCCGGCGCGCGGCGGTATGGGAATACCACCCGGGCGCGGGCCCGGAGGGCCACAATGAACGGATACGGTGTCCGGATGCGGGATTCGGCATCCGGCATCCATGGCCCGGGGATCGGCCCGGGGTCATTCGGAACAGGAGACGAACGATGGCGAAGAAATTGCTGATGCTGGTGGGCGACTTTGTCGAGGACTACGAAGTCATGGTGCCGTTCCAGGCGCTGAAGGCCGTGGGACACGAGGTCGACGCGGTGTGTCCGGGCAAGCGGGCGGGTGAATGGGTGGCCACGGCCGTCCACGATTTCGACGGCGCCCAGACCTACAGCGAAAAGCCCGGGCACCGTTTCACGCTGAACCGGGACTTCGACGCGGTGGACGCGGCGGCCTACGACGGGCTGGTGGTCCCCGGCGGCCGCGCGCCCGAATACCTGCGCATGGACGAACGCGTGCTGGCCATCGTGCGGCACTTCGACGGCGCCACCAAGCCCATCGCGGCGATCTGCCATGGGGCGCAGCTGCTGGCGGCGGCCGGCGTGCTCCAGGGCCGCACCTGCTCCGCGTATCCGGCCTGCGCGGCGGAAGTCCGCCTGGCGGGCGGCCGGTACGCCGACATCGCGGTGGATCAGGCGCACACGGACGGCAATCTGGTGACCGCGCCGGCCTGGCCCGCGCATCCGGCCTGGATCGCCCAGTTCCTGGCGGTGCTGGGCACGCGCATCCAGCACTGACGCGCCGGTTCGCGGGGCGGGCGGCGACGGCGACCGTCCCGCC
>CBFGXR010000295.1:0-3062 GCA_965652675.1 uncultured Castellaniella sp. | reverse complement strand
GATGAGGTGCGTGACCAGCTCGCGCACCTTGGCGCGGTAGTCGCGCACGGCCTGCACGGCGGGCCATTCGTGGTGTTCTTCGGACAGGTCGTCCCAGCTCATCTCGTCCACGCCGACGGCGAAGACCGATTCCAGCCGGTGGTCCAGGCGCCGGTCGATCAGGCGCGTGAGCAGCAGCTTGTTGACGAAGAAGGTCGCGGTGTGGCCGAAGTAGAAGATCAGCGGGTGGCGCAGGGGGATCGGCTTGACGACGTAGGCCTCGTCGCTGGCCAGGCACTGGAACAGGGATTCGTAGCGGTCGAACGTGTCCAGGAAATAGCGCCGGATGGCGGCGCGCAGCCGGTCCGTATCGGGTTCGGCCAGGTCGGGCGTGCGCGCGAACAGCGCGTCGGGCGCGGTCCGGGCGTCGGCGGAAGGGGGCAGTGGCGCGGCGGTGGAGGGCATCATCGGATTCCTGCGGATTCGGCCTTGCGGCATGCGTGCGTGGCGGGGGATCAACTCTTTAGACTACCACGGCCTCGCGGCGCGCGAGACCGTGGGGGGGACGCCCGGGGCGTCAATAGCCGTGGAAGCTTTCGTCCAGGATGGCCTCGTCGGGGACGCCGGCCCCGGCCAGGTGCGCGCGGATCTCTCCGACCATGGCGGGCGCGCCGGTCACGTAGCACAGCGGCCTGTCCAGCCCCTGGAGGGCCTGTTCCAGCATGGCCGCGTCGATCCGGCCGCGCAGCCCGTCCCAGGCGCCGTCGGCCGGGCCGGTCAGGATGGCCAGCAGACGCAGGTGCGGGCCGACCCGCGCGAGTGCGCGCAGTTCATCCAGGAAGGCGGCCTGTTCCCGTGTCCGGTTGGAATAGAGCAGCAGGAACCGCTGGTCGGAATTCCGGTGCGCGGCATCGCGCAGCATGCCGACGCAGGGCGTGATGCCGATGCCGCCGGCGATCAGGACCAGGGGACGGTCCGTCCCGGCGGGCGGGGTGAGCTTGCCGTAGGGGCCGCTGAACTTCAGTTCCGCGCCGGGCCGCAGCCGCGTCAGGGCCTGCTTGAACGGGGTGTCGCGGACGCGGGTGGCGATGCACAGCGCGTCCTCGTGCGGGGCGCTGACCAGCGAGAAGGTATGGCGCAGGACCGGGGCGTCCGGCGCATCCTGCGGCAGCGTCAGCGAGACGGTCTGTCCGGGCTGGAACAGGAAGTCCCCGGGTTTGCGGAAATGGACCGCGACGGTGTCGCGCGCGATGTCGTCGATGCGCAGCAATGCGCTGGGCCAGGTGGCCATGGCGTTCTCCTTGGACCGCCCCTCGTGGACGGATTTTGATCCATAATCCTCTTGGATGCACAAAAACGATAAACCGTTTCACGTCTGTCTGTCACAGAGGAGGCCGATCTGTCGGATCGTGACCGGATCGCTGGAACACCGCGCGGCATGACGATGCCGGCGGGCGGGCCTGCCCGGTGGTGGGCGCGCTGCGTCGCGATGGCCTGCCTGGCGCTGTGCCTGTTCGGCGCGACGCGGGCCTCGGCGGCCGTCTCCGGTGCCGCCTGTCCGATGCTCGGCCTGTCCTCGGCCTGGGCGGCTCCCCCTTCCTTGCCGCAACTGTGCTTTCTGCGGGACGAGAGCCGGACCCTGGGTCCCGACGACATCCTGGGCGGCCGTCTGCCGATGAGCCGCCGGGCCGCGGATCAGCTCGTGTTCCGGAACAATCAGTCCGCCTATTGGGTCTACGTGCCCTTGCGCAACCTGGAACAGGTGGATCGCACCTGGTATCTGCAGCTGGACTATCCGCTGCTCGATGAAGTCGACGCCTGGATCTACGACCTGGGCGCCGCGACCGGTCCCCAGGCGCGGCCCGGGCTTCTGGACACGGAACGCATGGGGGACGCCCGGCCTTTCGACGCCCGGCCGGTGCGCCACCGCCTGTTCCTGCTGCCCCTGGATTTCGGACCCGGACAATCGCTGGCGGTCGTCCTCCGGGTGCGCAGCAGCGGGGCGATCAATGTGCCCCTGTCGCTGCATTCGGGCGCGGCGGCCATTGCCCTGGCCCAGGATCAGGGCCTGGGCCAGGGCATGTTCCTGGGCGCCCTGGCCATGCTGGCCCTGTTCAACGCCGCCCTCTACCTGCGGCTGGGAATCCGCCAGTCCCTCTACAACACCGCCTACATCCTGTGCGCCGGGCTGTTCCTGACGTCCATGTCCGGCCTGTCGTTCCAGTACCTGTGGCCGGACTGCCCGGGCTTCTGGACACGGAACGCATGGGGGACGCCCGGCCTTTCGACGCCCGGCCGGTGCGCCACCGCCTGTTCCTGCTGCCCCTGGATTTCGGACCCGGACAATCGCTGGCGGTCGTCCTCCGGGTGCGCAGCAGCGGGGCGATCAATGTGCCCCTGTCGCTGCATTCGGGCGCGGCGGCCATTGCCCTGGCCCAGGATCAGGGCCTGGGCCAGGGCATGTTCCTGGGCGCCCTGGCCATGCTGGCCCTGTTCAACGCCGCCCTCTACCTGCGGCTGGGAATCCGCCAGTCCCTCTACAACACCGCCTACATCCTGTGCGCCGGGCTGTTCCTGACGTCCATGTCCGGCCTGTCGTTCCAGTACCTGTGGCCGGACTGGCCCTGGCTGGCGAACCGTTCCGTGCCCCTGACGGAAATCCTGGCCATCCTCAGCCTGCTCTGGTTCACGCGCCATTTCCTGGGCATCGGGTCCGACCGATGGCCGCGCCAGGCCCGGCTGATCCGCGCCCTGGCCGGGATCGGCGCGGCGCTGTTCGCGGCCAGCCTGGCCGTGCCCTACGCGCTCATCATCAAGATCGACACGGTCTACGCCCTGACGTGCATGGTGGCCATGTTCGGCCTGGGCCTGAGCCATCTGCGACGGGGCGAACGCGCCGCGCGCTGGTACGTGCTGTCCTGGCTGGTGTTCTTCGCCGGCTACCTGGCCTATGGGCTGGCGGCCTTCGGTTTCATCCCCGGGTTCATGGCCCAGGAACGCTGGATGCAGATCGCCCTGGGCAGCCAGATGTTCCTGCTGACCTATGCCGAGGTCATGCAGCTGCACGACCTGATGCGCCGGGC
>CBFGXR010000294.1:0-3084 GCA_965652675.1 uncultured Castellaniella sp. | reverse complement strand
GCGCTCCCATGCCTTCCAGGCCGTGAGCGATATCCTTCCATGTGTCCGAGAAATCGGTCGCCACGCCCCGCAGGCCCGACAGGATCTGGCCGCCCAGCGTGGGCGCCGCGTCCGGCGCCGCCGCCGGGAACGCCGATTGTAGTGCGGCCGAGACGCCGTTGAGCGCGGGCTCCTGGGGCGCGCTCATGAGCGCGTTGAAACGCTCGGTCGCCAGGCTGGCGGGTTCGGCGCGCGCCACGGGGGCGGCCGCAGGCAGCGTCTGGGCACCCAGCGCGGCGGTCAGTGCGGCGATTTCCATCATCAGGCTCCTCGCTCAGGCATCATTCGCTTCTTCGTCCGGCGATTCCACGGCCAGACCCAGCATCCGCCGGGCCAGCGCCCCGCCGTCGCCGGGCAGCGCGGCGGCGTCGGCCAGCGCCCGGCGGCTTTCGGCGCCGCGCCCCGCCAGCTGCAGCGCCAGGCCGCACCAGGCCCGCGCCGTCGCCCGCTCTTCCGGGTCGGCGAGGTCGGCGTCTTCGAGCAGGCGGGCGGCTTCGGCGGCACGGCCGGCGTTCAGGCGCGCGACGGCCAGGCCCACCAGGGGATAGGCGCGATCCGGCCGCAAACCGCGCAGCGCGTTGAAAATTGTATCCGCATGTCGCACATCCCCCCGCCCGGCGGCCAGCATGCCGATCTCGGTCAGGAAGCGGGCGTCGTCGGCCTCAAGCACAAAAGCCGTCTCCGGAGAGACGGCTTGAGACCCGGACGGCGAGGCGCCGGAAGGCGGATTCCGGTCCTCCCGCATCAGGAGGCCCTGCGTCCGGCCAGGTCCCGCAGCACCTGAGCGCGCGGCCGCAGCGCATCGTAGCGGCCGCCCGATTCGGCGATGCCGCGCAGCACGCGGTCCAGTTCGTCGGCCGCCTCGGCCGTGCGGCCGAGCATCAACAGGCACTCGGCGATCTGCAGGGCGGGTTCCGGGCTGCCCGGAAACAGCGTGATCAGCAGCGAATACATGCTGATGG
The DNA here is from genome assembly GCA_965652675.1 of uncultured Castellaniella sp. Taxonomy (GTDB): domain Bacteria; phylum Pseudomonadota; class Gammaproteobacteria; order Burkholderiales; family Burkholderiaceae_B; genus Castellaniella. The sequence continues at coordinate 2,083 of CBFGXR010000294.1, read as the reverse complement.
CTTCTTCGTAGCGTTCGCACTGCTCCAGGCACAGGGCCAGCCCGGCGAGGTAGTGCCGGCGCGTGGGGCCGTAGGTGGCCAGGATCGAAAAGACCGGCAGCGCCTGGGCATACTGCCCCTGGGTGACGTGGGCATAGGCCAGGGCGTAGATCACTTCGAGCTGCTCGTTGCTCAGGCGGGTGCTGGCCGGCAGCGCCCGCAGGCCGTCATAGAGCTGCTGGCCGAACGGGCTGCGGGATGGGGTGGCGTTCTGGGACATGCGTTTCTCTCCTGAAGTCCGTTCCGTCGATCACACCGTCGACTTGCTGCCCATGTTCATGGCGATCTGGTTCATGTTGTCGGTCGTGCCGGCGATCATCTTGCTGACGGCCTGGGTGCTTTCCTCGATCTGCTGGATGATCTTCTTCATTTCCTCGCGGCCTTCTTCCATCTGCTTCTGCAGCTTGATCATCATGGCCTCGAGTTCCTTCTTGTCCGAGATCGCCTGCTGGGCCTTTTCCTCGGACTGGGCCTTGGAAATGTTCAGGCCGCCCTGCGCGATCTGGGTCCCGCCGGACACGACGGCGGAAGTCCCGGTCAGGACCGTGTTGAAGGTCTTCAGGGTGGCGAGCACCACCTTGTTGCTGATCTGGGTCGCCGTCGAAGCCACGGACGTGCCTCCCGTCGCCACCGCCATGGCGATGCCCACCCCGACGGCGGCCACGATCGTCAGCGCCATGCCGATATAGCCGGCGGTCTTCTCGTCCGCCCCGGCCATCAGGGCGATGCCCTGCGCCATGTTGCCCAGCAGCGAGGGTTCGATGGCCAGCAGCACCGGGCAGGCGATCGCCAGCGCCCCGCCCACGATCTTGCAGATGTTCTCGGCTTCCTTGGGGTCCACGCCGCACACGTCGGTGAGGAACTTGCCGACCGTATTCTGGATCAGGCTGTTGACGCTGATCTCGGGTCCGCCGCATTCCTGGGAGATGGCGCTGGCCAGCGTCATGGTGGCGCTGATGGCGCCCACGATGGCCAGGGCCAGCAGCGGCGCCGCCGCCCCGCCGGTGGCGACCGTCGCCGCCGCGGCCGCGACCACCGCCACGATCGCCGCGACGAAGGCGAAGATCTTGCCGATCCAGCCGAAGATCTTGCCCAAGGCGCCTTTGGATTCGGCCTCCTTGCACTTGTCGATCCATTCCTTGATCTTTTCCAGCTGGTGCTCGGTGTTCTTCTCGGCCTTGATGCGCGCGGATTCCAGGCCTTCTTTCGAGGTCTTGAGCTGCTCGTCCTGCGTCTTGCTGCGCAGGCTGCGCAGCAGGTCGACCATGTCGTTGGCGCTGAAGACCTCGTTCGGCGTGTCGATGCGCGGCGCGCCGTTGCCGTCGACCAGCGGATTGCCGTCGACGTCGGACCCGCCCTGCTGCTTGACGTAATCCAGGACATCCTGATAGAGCTTGTCGAGATCGACCTGATCGGTCCCCCCCGCGCCGGCCGTGCCGCCGGAGCCGTCGACCTGGCCGGGCGAACCCCCGCCCATCGGCGGCGTGTACCCCGGTCCGTTCGAAATCGTCGTATTCATGTTCGTTCCTGTCAGTCGTGGGCGCGCCGGTCAGACGTTGCGCGCGATGCCGCGGTTGGTTTCGTTGCGCGCCTGATCGATGGCGCCGAGTTTTTCGCGCACGTCGCGGATCACGTCCATCATCTGCTGCATCAGGTCGTTGGCCTGCTGCACGCCTTGTTCGTGCACCCGGGCGTCGGCCTCGAACTCGGCCTTCTTCGCATCGTGTTCGGCGGCTTCCTGTTCCTTGCCCGCCGAGGCGATGGTGCCGATGCCGGTGAAGATGCCGCCGGCCCCCTGGGCCGAACTGGACAGCATGCCGGCGGTATTGCCGAGCTGCATGCCCTCCGTGGTCATCGAGCCGGCATTGATGCCCTTGGCCCCGACGATCCCGCCGGCCAGCCCCAGGCCCACCGACATCGCGCCGCCGGTGATCTGGAACGCCCCCTGGATGATGGCCGCCTGCAGGCGGTCCTCGGCGGCGTTGCGGATCGCATCGTGTTCGGCGGCTTCCTGTTCCTTGCCCGCCGAGGCGATGGTGCCGAT
>CBFGXR010000293.1:0-3084 GCA_965652675.1 uncultured Castellaniella sp. | reverse complement strand
AGTCCGCGATCCGTGATGCGCGGCCACGACCACGTCCACAGGCGTCAGACCGCGCTCGACCAGGGCCGATTCGGCGTGGATTTCGATGTCGCCGGTCAGCAGCAGGCTGTGGTGCGCGCCCCGCACCCGCAGTACGCAGCTGCCGGCGTTGGCCTGGACGCCCTTGCGGCGCGCGCGCACGTCCAGCGGCCAGAGGAATTCGAATTCCACCCCGTCCATGCGCCAGCGGTCGCCGAAGCGGCACGGGACGGCGGCCAGGGACAAGTGCGTCGCGTCGGCATCCAGCTTGCGGGTCTCGGCGCGCAGCCAGGACTCCAGTTCAAAAGAACTGAAGGCCTGCGCCACCGGCACCGCCGCCAGCACACTGCGCACGCCGCCCGCATGATCCAGGTCGGCGTGGGACACGACCAGCGCGTCCAGGCGGCGCACGCCCAGCGCCTTCAAGGCGGGCACGACGGTGCGGGCGCCCTCGTCCGCGTCCCGCGCATGGCGCGCGCCGGCGTCGAACAGCAGCGTGTGCCGTGCCGTGCGGACCAGCAGAGCGCTACCCTGTCCGACATCCAATGCGTGCAGGTCCCATTCCCCTTCGCCGGGGCGGTCCGGCGGCCACAGCAGCATCGGCGCCAGGGCCAGCCAGGCCCAGGCGCGATGGCGACGGACCCCATCGGCCCGCCCCCTCGCCACGCCTGTGGACGTGGTCGTGGCCGCGCATCACGGATCGCGGACTTCGTCGTCGGCCGCCTTCGTCGATGCCGTGGCGGCGCGCCACGTGATTTTCCAGGCGGGCGCCTGGAACCGGCACGGCCACCCGGACGCCGCCGTGCTGGCCCGCTGGCGGCAGGCCGATGCCACGCTGTGGCGCACGGATGCGCAAGGCGGGGTAAACGCCCGGTCGCGCGCGGACGGGCTCTCGTTGTACAGTGTCCTGGAGTCGTCCCGTCGTGTGTGGCACGGGCGGCGCCCGTAGGGATGTGCTGCTTTTCGCCCGGCTTGTCCCTAGTGGTTTTCGCGGTCTTGCGCGAGCGCGCGGGATCGGCGATGATCCGGCAGCCGTCCACAAGACGACTGTGGTCCTTTCGAGAACGCCCCGGGATTCGGGGATTCTCCTGCGGGCTTGTGAAAAATCCAAAAGATTTTTGCGACCATGACACAGACACCTCTGAAGTTCTACGTGCCCGAGCCCTCGGGACGTCCCGGTCAGGCGACCGACTTTTCCTACCTGCGCCTGCAGCCCGCCGGGGCCGCGCGCAAACCCCCCATCGACATCACGCCCTACGACACCCGCGATCTGGCCATCGGGCTGATCCGCGTGCTGGACGATCAGGACGAGGCCCAGGGCCCCTGGGCCGAAGACCTCCCGGACGACGATCTGCTGCGCCGCGGCCTGCGCGCCATGGTCAAGACGCGCATCTTCGATGCGCGCATGGTCATCGCCCAGCGCCAGAAGAAGACTTCGTTCTACATGCAGTGCCTGGGGGAAGAAGCCATCGCCATCGGCCAGTCCCTGGCGCTGCGCGACGGCGACATGCATTTCCCGTCGTATCGCCAGCAGGGCCTGCTCATTGCGCAGGACTATCCCCTGTTCGACATGATGTGCCAGATCTTCTCCAACGACCAGGATCCGCTCAAGGGCCGCCAGTTGCCGGTGCTGTATTCGGTGCCGGAAAAGGGCTTCTTCACCCTGTCGGGCAACCTGGGCACACAGATGCCCCAGGCGGTGGGCTGGGCCATGGCCTCGGCCATCAAGGGCGACACCCGCATCGCCTGCGGCTGGATCGGCGACGGCGCCACGGCCGAATCCGACTACCAGACGGCGCTGCTGTTCGCGCACGTGTACCGGGCGCCGGTGATCCTCAACGTGATCAACAACCAGTGGGCGATCTCCACCTTCCAGTCCGTCGCGGGCGGGGAGGGCACCACGCTGGCGGCGCGCGGCATCGGTTCGAACGTGGCCTCGCTGCGGGTGGACGGCAACGATTTCCTGGCCGTCCACGCCGTGTCCCGCTGGGCCGCCGAACGGGCGCGCAACAACCATGGCGCCACGCTGATCGAATGGGTCAGCTACCGGGCGGGGCCGCATTCCACCTCCGACGATCCGTCCAAGTACCGGCCGGCCGACGACTGGTCGCGCTTTCCGCTGGGCGACCCGATCGCGCGGCTGAAGGCCTACATGCTCAAGCGCGGCATCTGGTCCGAACAGGAACACCAGGAACTGCAGAAGGCCTGCGAGGCCGAGGTCGTCGCCGCCCAGAAAAAGGCCGAGGCCCACGGCACGCTGGCCACGGGGCGCACCAGCAGCGTGGCGACCATGTTCGAGGACATCTACAAGGACATGCCGGAACACCTGCGCCGGCAGCGCCAGGAGCTGGGGGTATGAGCATGGCACAGGAAAAAGGCAAGACCCGTCCCATGACGATGATCCAGGCCCTGCGCTCGGCCATGGACGTCATGCTGGAACGGGACGACAACATGGTCGTCTTCGGCGAGGACGTCGGCTATTTCGGCGGCGTGTTCCGTTGCACCGAAGGCCTGCAGGCCAAATACGGCCAGTCGCGCGTGTTCGACGCGCCGATTTCGGAAAGCGGCATCGTGGCGGCGGCCATCGGCATGGGCGCCTACGGCCTGCGGCCGGTGGTCGAGATCCAGTTCGCCGACTACTTCTATCCGGCGGCCGACCAGATCTTCTCCGAGGCCGCGCGCCTGCGCTACCGCTCGGCGGGCGGCTATACGGCACCGCTGACCATCCGCATGCCCTGCGGCGGCGGGATCTTCGGCGGCCAGACCCACAGCCAGAGCCCGGAGGCCCTGTTCACGCACGTGGCCGGCCTGCGCACCGTCATGCCGTCCAATCCCTACGACGCCAAGGGCCTGCTGATCAGTTCCATCGAGAACGACGACCCGGTCATCTTCCTGGAGCCCAAGCGCCTGTACAACGGCCCCTTCGACGGCCACCACGACCAGCCGGTCGTGCCCTGGTCCAAGCACCCGCTGGGCAACGTGCCCGAAGGCTACTACACCGTGCCGCTGGATTCGGGCTCGCTCTACCGCGAAGGCCGGGAACTGACCGTGCTGACCTACGGCACC
>CBFGXR010000292.1:0-3101 GCA_965652675.1 uncultured Castellaniella sp. | reverse complement strand
GCGGCGCTGGGGGCGCCCAAGGCGCACCGGCCGCGCGCCCTGGTGCTCCTGCCGCATTCCACGCCGGGGACCGTTCCCGTCGAGACCCGCGCCTACTGCCAGTCCTGGGGCCGGATGAACGACTGCCTGGTGCTCGGTCCCGGCGCCCTGGGCATTCAGCGCCCGCACCTGGGGCTGAACCTGGGGCTCGATCCGAACAGCGCGCCCGTGGGCCGGGTCGCCCTGGTCGCGCAGTCCCGCATGGTGGCCGCCGCCGTGCTGGATTGGGCGGGCGACATCCAGCTCGGGTTTTCCGCCGTGGTGTCGGCCGGCGACGCGGACGGCGTCACCGTGGCCGATGTCCTCGAATACCTGTCGATGGATCCGCGCACGGACAGCATCGTGCTGTACCTGGAAGAAGCCGATTCCTCGCGCCGTTTCACCAGCGCGCTGATGGCCGCCGCCAGCGTCAAGCCGGTCATCCTGCTGAAGGCCGGCCGTGCCGACGACAAGCCGGCCGCCGACGCGGTGTTCGACGCGCTGGTGCGGCGCACCGGCGCGGTGCGGATCCGGTTCTTCGTGCAGCTGTTCTCGGCGCTGAAGGTCCTGGTCCACGCCAAGCGCCAGCGGGGCCGCCGCATCGCGCTGTTCTCCAACGGCTACGGCGCGGCCCATCTGGCGCTGGACGTCATCGGCGGCGGCGGGCCGGCGTCAAGGGCCGACCTGTCCATGCCGACGCAGCGCGACCTGGCGGCGATCCTGGAACCGGGCGCGGCCCTGGGCAATCCCGTCATCAGCCACGCGCCGCTGGATCCCGCCCGGCTGCAGCAGGCCCTGGGCGTGCTGGCGAACGACGCCAACGTGGACGGCGTGCTGGTGCTGATCGCGCCGGACGCCCTGTCGGACATGGACGGCGCCGCCGAGGCCCTGGCCCGGTTTTCCGAAGCCTCATCCAAGCCCATCATTTCCTGCTTCCTTGGCGATGCCTCGATGCGTTCCCAGCGTCACCGGCTGGATGCGGTGGGGCTGCCGGCCTTCCGCACGCCGGAATCGGCGGCCAACGCCTTTGGCATCCTGGCGTCCTACCAGTACAACCAGACCCTGGCGCAGCAGACGCTGCCGCCGGAAATGCTCAGCCGGCTCCCACGCCTGGACGAGGCCCGCACGCTGCTCAACGACGCCATCATGTCGGGCCGTTCCGAACTGGACCCGTCCAGCTGCCGCTGGCTGCTGGACTGCTTCCACGTGCCGATCCAGCCGGACGACCAGCCCGTGCCCGATGCCGTGCGCGAACACGTGCCCATGGCCATCCACGTGCGCCAGGACGCGCGCTTCGGGCCGTACATTCAGTTCGGACCGGGCGGCGATGCCGCTCGGCTGGCGTCCCCGCACCGGGAAATCGAACTGCCGCCGCTGAACAATTATCTGGCGCGCCAGTTGATCCAGCGGGGCAAGTTCTGGTCGCGCGTGCTGGAACGCGATCTCAGTCCGGCCGCGTTCGAACAGCTGCGCGAAGCGCTGGAGCGGATCTCCGAGATCGTCAGCGAACTGCCCGGCATCCGCACCCTGTCGATCGATCCGCTCTGGTGGGACGACACCCGCCTGTACGCCGGCGGCATCCGGATCGGGCTGGATCCGAACTACGACGGCGAACGTCCCGAGAACCGCGCCTACCGCCACATGGCGATCCATCCGTATCCGCGCCGCCTGGTGCGGCCGATGATCCGCAAGGACGGCCAGGAATGGCTGCTGCGCCCGATCCGTCCGGAGGACGCCGTGCTGCTGCAGGAATTCGTGCGGGACCTGTCCGACGAATCGCGCTACATGCGCTTCGTGTCGATGCTGCGCGAACTCACGCCCCGCATGCTGGCGCGCTATACCCGCATCGACTACGACCGCGAGGTCGCGCTGGTCGCGACGGCCCAAGTGCCCAATCCGGAAAACCGCGGCCTGTTGCGCGAGCGCATCGTGGGGTTCGCGCACTACTTGCGCAACGCCGACGGCCAGGGGGCGGAATACGCGCTGGTGATCGCCGACGACTGGCAGCGGCGCGGCGTCGGCGCGGCGCTGATGCGCAGCCTGATCGACGTCGCGCGCCGTCAGAGCCTGGGCTACATCGAAGGCATCGTCCTGGCGACCAACCGTCCCATGCTGGGCCTGATGACGTCGCTGGGCATGCACAACGACCCCGACGAGTCGGACCCGGGCATGAGACGGCTGTGGATGAACCTGGACGCGTGAGTCTCAGGCGCCCGTCACCCGCGCCAGAAACGCCCGGATGTCGTCCAGTTCCTGCGGGTGCAGGCCGTGCGGCATCGGGTAGGTGTGCCATTCCACCGGTTGCCCCTGCGCGGCCATCGCGTCGCGGCTGGTTTCGGCGTAGGTCATGGGCACCACCATGTCCATCGTGCCGTGCGCCATGAAGACCGGCGCGCCGGCGTTGGCGGGATGGCGTTCGGCGGCCAGGGTGTTGCGCAGCGGCAGGTAGCCCGACAGGCCGATCAGGCCGGCCAGACGTTCTGGATGGCGCAGGCCGGTGTACAGAGCCGTGGCGCAGCCCTGCGAAAAGCCGGCCAGCACGATGCGTTCGGTCGGGATGCCGCGCCGGTTCTCCTGTTCGATCAGTTCGGTGACCGCATGGCGGGCGGCGCGCAGGCCGTCGATGTCCTCGCGCGCGTCGCGGTCCAGTCCGTACAGGTCGTACCAGGCGCGCATCGGCATGCCCTGGTTCAGGGTGACCGGGCGCACGGGCGCGTGCGGGAACACGAAACGCAGCGCCGGCAGGCCGGGATGCGCCAGTTCGGGCACGATGGGTTCGAAGTCGTGGCCGTCGGCGCCCAGGCCGTGCAGCCAGATCACGCTGTGCGTGGGCTCGGGGCCGGTGGTGCGTTCGATGGTTTCCAGTGTCGGGGTCATCAGGGCGTCTCGTCCTCGAAATCCAGGGTCTTCAGGGTCTGGAACAGGGCGCGGAAGTGTTTGCGCGCCGGCTCGCGGCCCTGGGGCAGGGCGGCGTTGTCGCGGGCTTCCTTGCGGGCGGCGCGGATCTGGGCGCGCAGGGACTGGATGTCCAGGCCGGGAAATCGTTCCAGCAATGGCGTCAGGGCCTCGTCGCTGTCGATCAG
>CBFGXR010000291.1:0-3110 GCA_965652675.1 uncultured Castellaniella sp. | reverse complement strand
AGCAGGCGCCGGTGCAGGGGGCTGAAGATCACCGCCAGCACGCCGCCCCAGAAGATCGCCGCGTAGAAGGGCAGCAGGATGCTGATGAAGGCGATCGAGACGGCGGTCAGCAGCAGCAGGAAGCTGCGGAAGTGCAAGGTGGGCATGGTCGTCGGGCCGTGGGGTCGGGGGCGTCAGTGGCGCCGGGCGTTGCGGATGCGGTAGGCGATCGCGCCGATGATCAGCGCCGCCAGCGGTGTGCCGGCCAGCAGGGCCGTGCGGGGCGGCAGTTCGAATCCCAGCGTGAGGACGCCCTGGTACAGCAGCTTGAACAGGCTGAACAGATAATAGCTGATGGCGATGATGGACAGGCCTTCCACCGCCTTCTGGATCTTGATCTGGGTTTCGGCCCGGGTGCTCAGGTTCTGCAGGATCTGGCTGTTCTGCTCTTCCATTTCGACCTGGACGCGGGCCTGGAGCAGATTGCTCAGGTGGGACACGGCGCTGCCGATGCGGCCCAGGCGCTGGTCGGTGGAGGCGCAGTAGCGCACCGTGGGACGGAAGCGCTGGGCGATGAAGGTGCCCAGCTGCTGGCAGTCGCCGGTGCGGCTTTCGTGCAGTTCCGCGATGCGTTCGAACACCAGCTGGGCGTAGGCCTCGGTGGCGCTGAAGCGCAGCCGCGTGCGGGCGCTGGTCTGGGTGATCCGGGCGGACAGGCGGGTGATGCGTTCCAGCAGGGCCTTGATGTCCTGGGGTTCGGCGCGGGCGTTGGCGTCGGACAGGGCGGCCAGTTCCTGTTCGTACTGGCGCAGTTCCGTGCCCAGGGCGCGGGCGACGGGCAGGGTCAGGGATGCCATCAGCCGGTAGGTCTCGACTTCCAGCAGGCGGCGCACCATGCGGCCCAGCCGCCGGCCGTCGAACTGCCGGTTGAGCACCAGCATGCGGTTCAGCCCGTTGCCGTTCAGCCGCAGGTCGCTCCAGACGGTGGCCTTGCCGTCATCCAGACTGGAGCCGACCGGGTCCTTGAAGCCGTAGTCGTCGATCGATCCGCGCCAGGTGGCCTCGGATTCCACGCAGACCTGATCGGCGTTGATCAGCAGGGCGCTGTGGGCCTCGGCGATTTCGGCCAGCACGGGCGGCAGGGCGGCCCAGGGGGTGGCCTGGGCGCCGGGCATCACCAGGGTCAGGGTCAGGAATTCGGTGTGCCGTTCCCATTTCAGCCGCGCGCCGCCCACCGGGAATTCGCCCTGGGGCAGGGTGGGGTCGGCCAGCGCGACGTGGCGGTCGCATAGCGAGCGCACGATGGTTTCCGCCGATTCGTGTTCGTCCAGGAAGGCCAGGTGAAAGACCTGGGCCGGCGCGTCGAAATACATCGAGGGGCGGGCGTGCAGTTCGTTGTGCAGGGCGTGGCGGTGCGGATGCATGCGGCGGGCGGGGCGGGAATTCGGAAAAGGAACCCAGTGTATCGGAAGTCCCGGCGAGGCAGTGTGAAAAACGAAAAACGCCGCGGGCGCAGGTCCGCGGCGTTGGAAGCGGGCGGGCGCGGGGAGAGGGCGCGCCCGTGCGGGTCGATCAGGCCGGGGTTTTCGGCGCCTTGGCATGGTGCGTCTTCGCGCTTTGGTGGCCCTTCGTCGCCTTGGCATGGTGATGGGGCATTTTCTTGCCCGCGTGCTGCGGGGCGGATTGCGCGGCGGGCTGGCCGGCGGGCGCGTCGGCGGCAAAGGCGGATGCCGTGGTGAGACCCAGGGCGGCGGCCGAGCAGGCGACCAGGAAAGCAATGCGGGAACGTGTCGTCATGACATCAACTCCAGAGGATGCCCGGACACCCCTGTGTCCGAGCCGGTGATGACCACCTGATGCTCAGAACGCCGGGCCGGGAGGAAGTTCTTCCCGGCCCGTTCGTCGTTTGTAAGCATGTGTGCCATCCCTGGCCTCGGGCGCGGATGCGGAGTCAGGCGCGGCGCGGGTTCCGCCGTCCGTCCCGTCCGGGGCGGATGCAGGTGATTACGAGGCTGACGGCGGGTTGAACGCGGGCCGGCCCCGATGCCGCGGCGCGGGGCGGTGCGGCGCCGCGTCATGGCGCGGGTGGCGAGGCTTCCGGCGCCGGGTACGTGACCGTGCCGTCGCCCCGGATCACGGCGCCCGGCGTCAGGCTGGCCGGATCCAGCCGGCCGGCGCCCATGATGTGGAACACGGGGATGCCCCGGGCGATCAGGTGATCGGCCACGATGCGCCGGTGGCAGCGCCACCAGACCGATTCGGCGCACATCATGACGGTGGAGCGCGCCTGGCCCTGCGCGATCAGCGTGTCCAGCCCCCGGCGGAATGCATCGCCCAGGGCGTAGTCCGCATAATGGTGGAAACTGTCGTTTTCCCAGTAGCCGTTGGTGTCGGGCGGCACGGTTTTCGACTTGCCGCGCAGGCCGCCCAGGTCGGACATGTGCGCGTAGCCGATGCCGTGCGCCGCCAGCGCCTCGGGCAGGGTGTCCCGGTTGAACTGGGGATTGGACCGCGAGCGCGGCACCGTGCGGATGTCGGCCAGGAACTCGATGCCGGCCTGGACCAGCAGGGCGATGAAGTCATCCAGGCCGTGGTTCGAGTGGCCGATGGTGTAGAGGGGACTCGTCATGGATCGACGATAATCCCTGGCGGGGGCGGCGGACAAGCCGCCCGCCGGATCGGATGGAGGACAGGCGATGGACAGGATGCGACTCGACAAATGGCTGTGGGCCGCGCGTTTCTACAAGACCCGCAGTCTGGCGACGCACGAGATCGACGCCGGGCGGGTGCTGGTCGGGGGGCAGTCGGTCAAGCCCGCCCGCGAGATCGCCGTGGACGATCTGATCGAAGTGCGCCGCCCCGGCAATCCGCCGGTGCGGGTCCGGGTCCGGGCACTCAGCCTGGTGCGGGGGCCGGCACCCCGGGCCGCGCTGCTGTACGAGGAAACGCCCGACAGCGTGGCGGCGCGGGAGCACGCCGCCGAGATGCGCCGCCTGGCGCCCGAACCGGCCCGGGATTTCGAGGAAGGCCGCCCCACCAAGCGCGACCGGCGGCAGATGGAGCGGTGGCGGGGGCGCTAGCTGTGAAGTTTCAATAGGTTGTATGCATGGTTCATCCGAGCCGGATTTGAG
>CBFGXR010000290.1:0-3117 GCA_965652675.1 uncultured Castellaniella sp. | reverse complement strand
GTGCTGAGCCCACTTCCCACGTCGCGCCTTGCAAGGCGCTCCGATTCGCCAGGCGCTGATCAGTCCGCAGGGGACTGATCAGCGTCCGGGCTCATCCAGAGCGTCGCAGCGCGGCCAGCGCCAGCGCGGCGCAGACGGCGAAGACCACCAATGCCCACAGCGCATATTCCACGCCCAGCAGATCGACGCGGGCGTCCATGCAGCTCGCGTAGATGCCGAACAGCCAGGGCAGGGCGGCGTCCAGCCCCGAGGCCGAGATGAAGCGGTCGGCGAAGGTCTGCGCGCAGGACAGCATCTGCGAAGCCACGCTGTGCTGATACCAGGCGGCGGCGATGCCGCACACCGCCAGGACGGCGGCCGCGACCGCGCCGATCCGGCGCACGATGGCCGGGCCCCAGCCCATGCCCGCCAGGCCGCAGACGGCGGCGATGGCCAGCAGGATCAGCCGCTGCAGCACGCACCAGGCGCAGGGCTTCATGCCGAACGCGTATTGCGAAATCAGGGCGAAGGCCACGGCGGCCAGGCACAGCAGGCCGATGAGACGAAGAAGGCGGTCGGAACGGGTCAGAGTCATGGCGATGCGGGTGGTTTCGTCGGAGTGGGGGCGGAGGATGTGTCGGACGCCGCGCCCAGGGCTTCCAGCACCTGGCGCTCGAATTTCATCTGGCCGCGGGGATGCTCCAGGCCCGGGCCGTCGAGGACGAAGATGTCCTCCACCCGGTCGCCCAGCGTCATGATCTTGGCCATCTTCAGGCTGACGTCATGGCGGGCGAATACCCGGGCCAGGTCGTGCAGCAGGCCCACGCGGTCGGCCGCCGTGACGGACAGCCGCCAGTTGCCGCCCAGCTCGTCGGGCTGCAGCGTGACGCGGGGCATGATCGGAAAGGCCCGGGAACGGCGCGACCCCGGATGCGGTGCCGGCGCGTCCCGGCGCGCGGCCGGCCCCTCGTCCAGCGCGGCGAGCAGTTCGTGCTCGATCAGGGTGGCGTAGGACCGGTAGTCGTGGTCGTGTTCGGGCAGCAGCGCGATGAAGCTGTCCAGCGCCCAGCCCTGGCGCGTGGTGTGGATGCGGGCGTCCTGGATGCTCAGGCCGTGGCGGTCGAAATAGGTGCAGATGTCCATGAAGAGGTCCGGCCGGTCGGGCGCGTAGGCCAGGATCTGCAGGGCCTCGCTCTGGCCCAGGACGCGGGCGCGCACGACTGGATCCGGACCCCGGAAGCGATGGTACAGGTGCCGCGTGTGCCAGGCGATCTCGTTGGCGTCGTGGCGCAGGAAATAGGCCACGTCCAGCTGCGACCAGAAGGCCTCGCGGCTGTCGTCGCGCAGCCCCATGCGGCGGGTCTCGGCGGCGGCGGCTTCCTTGCGCAGCGCCAGGATGGTCCGGGTGTCGGGCTGTTCGCCGCCCAGGGCGGTGTAGGTCCGGTGATACAGGTCTTCCAGCAGCTTGCCCTTCCAGGTGTTCCAGACCTTGGGGCTGGTGCCGCGGATGTCGGCCACCGTCAGCAGGTACAGGGCGGCCAGCCGGCGTCGGGAGCCGACCCGGGCGGCGAATTCGCGGATCACCCGGGGGTCGCTCAGGTCGCGCTTCTGGGCCACCTGGGACAGGGTCAGGTGTTCGCGCACCAGAAAGTCCAGCAGTTCGACGGACTCGCGCGGCAGGTCGTGGCGGCGGGCGAAGCGCCGCACCTCGGCCGCGCCCAGCTGCGAATGGTCTCCGCCGCGCCCCTTGGCGATGTCGTGGAACAGCGCCGCCACGTACAGCAGCCAATGCTCGTCCAGGTCGGCGATCAGCTGGCTGGCCAGGGGGTACTCCTGGGCGTGCTCGGGCATGGTGAAGCGCCGCAGGTTGCGGATCACCATCAGGATGTGCTGGTCCACGGTGTAGGCGTGGAACAGGTCGTGCTGCATCTGGCCGACGATGCGCCGGAACGGAGGCAGGTAGCGCGGCAGGATGTTCCACATCGTCATGTCGCGCAGGGCGTGGACGATGCCGCGCGGCTGGCGCAGGATTTCCAGGAACAGGCGCCGGTTGGCGGGGTCGTCGCGGAACGCCCGGTCGATGCGGTGGCGGGCGTGCCACATGGCCCGCAGCGTGCCGGCCGCCATGCCCTGCAGTTCCGGATGCCGCTGCGTGACCAGGAAGACCTTCAGCAGCAGGCCGGGCGCGCGTTCGAAGGCATCCTCTCGGACCAGGGCCAGCCGTCCGCGGCGGACGCAGAAGTCCTCGTCCAGGGCGACGGTCTCGTCCTGCGGGCGGGGGAACAGGCGTTCCTCCAGCGCCAGCATCAGCAGCCGGTTGACCTGGCAGACCACGCGGGCGGCCCAGTAATAGCGCTGCATCAGCAGTTCGCCGGCGCGCCGGTGCGGCTGATCGACGAAGCTGTAGACCCGGGCCAGGCGCGGCTGCAGGTCGAACAGCAGGCGGTCCTCGCGGCGGCCGGCCAGCAGGTGCAGTTCGATGCGCAGGCGCTTGAAGGCCAGTTCCGCCCGCCGCAGGGCGCGGAATTCCGCCGAAGTCAGCAGATCGGTGCGCGCGACCGCGGTCCAGGTCGTGCCCAGGCCCGCCGCGCGCGCCAGCCACAGCAGCACCTGCAGGTCGCGCAGGCCGCCCGGCGCTTCCTTGCAGTTGGGTTCCAGCGCATAGGGCGTGTCCTGGTGGCGCGCATGCCGCTGCTGCATTTCGGTGCGCTTGGCCTGATAGAAATCCCGGGGGTCCAGGTCCTGCCGCATCCGCTCGCGGAAACGCTGGAACAGCGACCGGCCGCCGGCCAGCCAGCGGGCCTCCAGCAGGGAGGTCTGGACGGTGATGTCGGCGGCGGCCTCGTGGCGGCATTGTTCCAGGGTGCGCACGCTCAGGCCCGGTTCCAGCCCGATGTCCCACAGGGCCGCCACCAGGGCCTCGATGCGTTCGCGGGCGGCGGCGTCCGGGGCGCGTTCGAGCAGGATCAGGATGTCGAGGTCGGAGCCGGGATAGAGTTCGCCCCGGCCATAGCCGCCGACGGCCGCTGCGCAGGCGCCGGCCGGCAGCGGATGGACCTTCAGCAGGCCGCGCAGCGTGTCGTCGGCGATGCGCCGCAGGGCGGACGCACGCGCGCGGAAATCATCGCCCGCCTGCTC